>JAQUNI010000003.1 GCA_028717685.1 Patescibacteria group bacterium
CAGCGATCTCTTTAATTTCTCCACCGATGCCACGACCAACGCGGACATCGCCTTCTTTACGGATGACCTCTATTTGGATAAAGCCACGGGCTATATTGGCATCGGGACAACCGCGCCAGCCTCCGCCTTAGACATAAAAGGCGGAGCTGTAGCCACTGAAGGAGTAGACTTAGTCACCAATGGCACTTTTGGTTCAGATGCTAACTGGGATAAAGGCACTGGCTGGACTATAGCAGGAGGAGTAGCCACCAAAGTAGCAGGCACTGCCAGCAATCTCTCCCAAGACCTAGGCGAAGCTGCCAGTAAGATGTATCACATCACTTTTGACTACACCAGAACCGCGGGAACCCTTACAGTAAGCATTGGCGGAGTTACCCATTCCACCTCATTTGCTTCTGACACGGGAGCTGGAAATATATATGTTTACTCCTCTGGCACAGGCGACCTTACTTTTATCGCCGATGCCACCTTTGCCGGAACAGTGGATAATGTAGTGGTCAAAGAAATTTCCGCTTCTCTGGCAAATACCACTAACCGCGACAGCGCGGGCAGCATCCAAAATGAGTTGAGAGTGGGGGGAACAGGCAACCTGTTCTTGGGAGTGGAATCAGGGAAGTTCAATGTTAGTGGAACAAATAATAATGCCATGGGGAATCAGGCTCTCTACTCCAACACCACAGGAAATAGTAACAATGCCATGGGGAATCAGGCTCTCTACTCCAACACCACCGGAGGCGGCAATAATGCCATAGGGTATCAGACTCTCTATGCCAACACCACTGGAATCTACAATAATGCCATAGGGTATCAGACTCTCTCTGCCAACACCACTGGAGGCTTTAATACTGCCATAGGATTGTGGAATCTCCGTTACAACACTACTGGAGCCTTTAATACTGCCATAGGAGGTTGGGCCGCTCTTATGAATAACACAACTGGAAGCAACAACTATGCTGTTGGGTATGCCGCTCTCAGCCACAACACAATTGGAAGCGACAACGTGGGCTTAGGTCCTGGCGCACTCTACTATAACTATACTGGCTCTAATAATATTGCGATAGGATCCACTGCAGGTTTTGGAGCTTCAGGCGGTTCTAGTATCAGTAACTCGGTGTTAGTGGGTTATGGAGCAGGCAGGACATTACTAACAGGCGGGGATAATAACATATTGTTAGGGTATCAAGCAGGGGATAATTTAACCACTGGAGCTAAAAATATAGTCATTGGATATAATATAGACGCTCCGACAGCCACTTCGGCCAATACTTTAAACATCGGGAATCTTATTTTTGGCACGGGATTAACAGGCAGCGGAGCAACAAGCGCGGGCAGCGTCGGCATCGGGACGACGACGCCAAGCTATAAACTTGATATAAATCAAGGTACTGTTAACGCCCTTAACATTGCTACATTAGATCAAGATAATCAGAAAGGGATTAATCTGACAGTTTCCGCCAATACAAACGGCGACGATGTTTATGGTATATACACTTCCGTCAATGCTGGAACAGGTGGCGCAGATTCCAACCGTTATGCCTATGCGATGTATAATGTACTAAGAAATCCTGCCAATTATGGCGCCGGCGGTAACCGACCATATGTATATGGTATTTATAATGACGTTGATTTCCCATCATCTATTACCACTAGCCAAGGGAATATGTGGGGGACTTATAATAATGTAAAAATGGATAACGCCGCTGGAAACCGTAATTTTTATGGACTAGAGGTCAATGCCGAGTCATATACTTCACCATCATCTTCTAATGATAATATAACTGGCTTGTATACTCATGGCACTATTTCAGCATCTGGCACTATATATCATGGTTTAGTCGGACTAGATGCGAGTATTACTAATGCAATGCAAATTAATGGTGGAGGAGAATATGTTGGGGGTATCAACGCCCATATGAATACTGCCAACGATGCTTATAATCAGAAAATATATGGATATAGAAGTTGGTTTAAAACCTATAGTGGGGATACAGGATATGGGGTATCTGTTGAAGATGATAATTCCTCCGCAGGAGGTACTCAATACGGGGTTTATATTAATTTAGATGATACTGATGTTACAAGATATGGCATTTATGAAACAGGCGGGGCAAATAATTATTTCAAAGGCAATGTCGGGATTGGTGATACGAGCTCAGAAGCAATGTTAGATGTGATGGCAACTCAAACCTCGGGCATTTTGGAGCAGATTTCTTATGAGGGCGCTGCTACTTTAGCTGGTAGCTTAACGGGTTTGGATTTAGACCTCTCCACCAATGTTACCCCATCAACTTACAATATTACAGGTTTAAACTTAGAATTACCCTCTGGCGCTTCAGGGGACATGACTTTCCTTAAACTAGTTGAGGGCTCCTCCACGCTTTATGATTTTGACGTGACCACTGCCCAATTCAATGTCCCCACCTCCTTTAATTCGGCGGGGGACGCGGCTTTTTCTTATGATTTGATAATGGCTAACCCCGGCACGGCGTATATTAAGTTTCAAGGCGCTGGCTATATTGAAACGGAATCGCCTTATGGTAATTATGATTTGACTCTGCTTGCCGCCAATGCCGGAGCCGTATTTGTCAGCGATGTCTTCAAAGTCTCGGACAGCACTGCCTCTACGATGACCCTCCTTAACCAAACCGGCTCCGGGCCTATCTTGGATATCCAAAAGAGCGGGACCTCTAGGCTTTACATTAAAAATGACGGCAACGTCGGCATCGGGACGGCGGCGCCAGTAACTAAGTTAGATGTAAGAGGAATTATATCCACGCAATTTGAAGTCATTAATTCTACTATCCAAATTAATTCATTAGCAGATGCTCTAAAGTATTTTGATGTTTGGTTGGGTTCGTATTCGTCTTTTACTTACGCAGGTACAGAAGTGAAGCTCCCTGGAGTAGCAGGTTACGCTGTAGGAGGAGCATTACAACTTGGAAAAAATATGGCTATCCTTCCTATTGGATGGTCAGGCACTGTCACAGCTCAAGCAAAGGGCGGTAGTAACTGGGCAACTACTGTTTATTTGCAAACAAGCATTAACGGAACAGACTGGACTACACAAAGTCAAACAACTGGTGTCGCGAATACAGGTTGGCAGACTCTTACTTATACAGTGGCATCAATTGCAACTCCCTTATATGTTAGATTCTATCTTACTGATGGTTCAGGGACAGCAGGTGTGGGAAATTATTGTAAGTTGGCAAGTGTGAGCGTAACGAATTTGCCAATTACTCCATCTGAAAATCCACTTACAGGTGTTATTACAACGAACTATGGCAACGTCGGCATCGGGACGGCGGTGCCGGGTGCGAAATTGGATGTTTCAGGAAATGCGAAATTTTATTCAGCTATTGGGGCAGGCGATGATGTAAGAACAGGGCTCGCTCATTATGATAGTACTGCTCAGGCTGCCGGAGTGGGAGGTCAAATAGTTTTAGGATACAAATACACAGACGCTGGTGCTTATACAGAAGGAGCTATTATAAAAATGTATAAGGAAAACGGCACTACCGCGGAATATGGGAGCGGCTTGAAATTTCAAGTAAGAAATACAGGAGCCGCTTTAAGTACAAAAATGGTTTTAAATCCCTCGGGCAACGTCGGCATCGGGACGGCAGGTCCAACCTCGTTGCTGCAGATTTGGGAAACATCTGGCAGCAAGCCCGGTGGCGTGGTTGCAGCCACAAAATCGGTTTTAAAGCTTTCGAGGAATGGTACTACAAACTATTCATACAATGAACACGCTGAATTTAGAATTGGCCACGGAGGGCCTGGCACTACTGGGTCAAATTTAGATTTATACATCAACGGCGCTGGCAATACAACTGATATTCCTGACCAGCAGGCTATGACTTGGAATTATGCCGGCAACGTCGGCATCGGAGATGCAACTCCCGACTACCTCTTGGATGTGGCCGGCACGGCAGGGTTTGACTCTACTCTTACTATGACAGGTTCTGCTGCTAATATCGCACTTGGTTCTAATTATCTCTCGGGCGACGGCGGGGATGAAGGCATTTATGTTGACTCAGGTGGCAAGGTCGGCATCGGGACGCCGTCACCAAGTAATTATCTTCATGTTTATAGTACAGGCACGACAGTAATAACAAGTCAAACAACTGGTGCTGCAGACACCGTAGCCTTTCAACTTATTGGTGGAGCAGCAAATGCGAATTGGTACATTATGACGAATCGTTCCGACCTTTTTGGTGCAGCAGACAGTATAGGTTTTTATAAAAACAGTGGTACGCCGGGGACGAAATTAGTAATTCAAGATAACGGCAACGTCGGCATCGGGACGGCGGCGCCTGGAGCATATAAGCTTCATGTTGAAGGCGGAATGATTGCCCAGGCATATACCACCGGAGATATAATGTTTAGGGCAAATGACAATGGTCCTGATATTTGGAGAATGTTTGAGGACGAAACCAGCCTTTATACCCAAAGTTTAACAACGGGACAAACGGTATTAACAATCAAAGACACAGGCAATATTGGCATCGGGACGACGAACCCCGGCACCAAATTCGCCGTCAAAAGTTTGGAAACCTCGGCTTCCGCCGCCAATATGTTTATTGATACGACCACGGGCAGTGTCTATCGCTCCACTTCCTCTTTACGATACAAAGATGATGTGCAGACCCTGCAAGATGACTTTACCAAGATTCTAGAAGCCAGACCTACCTCCTTTATTGATAAAGCAACAGGAAGAAGAGATGTCGGCTTTATTGCCGAAGAATTTGACGCTTTAGGCCTTTCTAACCTTGTAATATATGACGAGCAAGGCAGACCTGACGCAATCAAATATGAACGGATCTCGCTTTATCAAAACGAGGTGCTCAAGGAGCAGCAGCAAAAGCTCTCAGTAATGGATTCTGATTTACAGCTCGTGAAAAATGATTTGGGTCTAGGGGCTTCGGACTCTACCTCTCGTCTCACTGGCTTGGAATTAGGGATAGGGAATCAGGAATCAGGAATTCTGTCTTTAGAATCAAGAATCAATAATCAAGAATCAAGGATTCAAGATCTGGAGACCCGAATTACGAATTACGAATCACGAATTACGGAAAATGATGCTGACACAGCGCCAGCACAAATAGTAGAGGGAGCTTCTTCCGAGCAAGTGGATTTAGCATCTTTACAAAGTACCCTCCAAACCTTAGTAGATAGTTTGAGTAATCTGGAGAATGTCTCTAACCAATTAAACACTTTAAGCGCCTCCATTTTAACAGTAATGGAATCCAACCAAGCGAATACTGCCAGAATTCAAGAATTAGAAGAAGAAACACAGAATTTACAGCAGATTGTAAAGATTGTGGAGGACAAAGTAATAATCGGCGACCCCAACAAATACCTTGTTCTGGATGCTGCCACAGGCTTAGAGATTAATAGCGAGAACTTCGCGGTAGATAAGGACGGGAATGTAAAGGTGAAAGGGGAGCTAAAGCTTGTTTCGGGCAGGATTCTCTCGGAAACTGGCATTCTGGAATTGAATCCCGGGGAAGCAAATGACACTGTGCCCGAACCGAAAGTGGTGGTGAAAGGTAAGGAGATGATAGTGGAAGGCGATCTAAAGGTTGGCGGTAAAATCATTGCCGGCGCCAGCGATACGCAAGCCGCGGAAAATAAAAATATCATTACCAGCAAAGGCGTTATTAAAGCGGGCGAAAAGGAAGCAATAATTGAAACCGAGGCAGTGAGTGAAGATTCATTTATCGGCGTCACTCCTTTATCCGCCGCCTCCCTTTACGTCTCGGAAATCAGAAGCGAGGCAGACAGCGAGACATCAAAACAAGGTTTTACTGTTTCCGCTTTGGAACCAGCCAAAGAAGATATTCAGTTTAATTGGTGGGTGATAATAGATAAAACCCAATATGATGAATGATTTGAGATTTTCTTAAAAGAAAAGACCCCCTCCCCGCCCGCTTCGCCTGAAGCCACGCCCGCCACGCTAGCCGCAAGGCGTTGCGGGCGGGCGAAGCGATGGCGGGCGGGCATCTCCCCCTTGGTAAGGGGGAGCGTGCATCATCCTCCCCTTGACGTGCGGGAGGTTTGGGAGGGGTCTAAAAATCCTCCAAGCTCCCACCTTCTTTCGTTTGCTTATGCGCTTTTTTTGATATATACTGAAGGTACAAAAATAATTGTATGCAAAAAATTTATTTAGATAATTCAGCCACTACGCCCGTTGATCGGGAAGTATTGCGAGCAATGTTGCCTTATTTTAGCGAAAAATTTGGCAATCCATCCTCGGTCCACTCTCTTGGTCAGGAGGGAGCAGAAGCGATTTTAGAGGCGCGGGAAAAAATCGCGCGGTTTTTGGGGTGTCAAAAAGAAGAAATTATTTTTACAAGTGGAGCCACGGAAGCAAATAATCTAGCTTTAAAAGGAGTAATGCAGGCTTGTTTTCAAAAAACGGGTAAAAAGGGTCATCTTATTACCTCTCAAATTGAACATAAAGCGATTTTGGAACCCGCGCAGGTTTTAGAAAAGGAAGGATATAAAGTGACTTATCTTCCTGTGAGCGGGGAGGGGATTGTGAAGATGCGAGAAGTGCGGAAAGCAATTAGGGATAATACGGTTTTAATTAGTTTGATGTACGCAAATTCCGAAACCGGAGCAATCCAGCCGATTTCAGAAGTTGGTCAAATGGTCAAAAAGATTAATTTGAAAAGGGTGAACAAAATTTTTGTTCACACCGATGCGGCGCAAGCCGTACAATACTTAGATTGTAATATAAATAGTTTAGGGGTTGATTTACTCACTTTAGCTGGGCATAAGATTTATACTCCCAAAGGGGTGGGCGCTTTATATGTGAAGAAGGGGACGCCGATTGTTCCCATTCAACAGGGCGGTTCTCAAGAATATGATTTGCGGGCAGGGACGGAAAATGTGCCCTATATTGTGGCATTGGCAAAGGCTTGTGAGCTCGTGGCTCAAAATCGGCTTCGGATTAGCAAAAAATTAGCTAAATTACGTGATTATTTGATTCAAAAGATTGAAAAAGATATCCCTCATTGCCAACTCAACGGTCCGAGAGAGGAGCGGAGATTGCCCAATAATGTTAATTTTAGCTTTAAAGGCGCTGAAGGCGAGAGTATTGTTTTGGATTTAGATTTGGAGGGGATTGCGGTCTCCACGGGTTCGGCTTGCACTTCTCATGATTTAAAGCCCTCCCATGTGTTAACCGCGATGGGCATTTCGCCGGAAATCGCGCATGGTAGTATCCGGATTACTTTAAGTAAATATACTACTGCCGCGGAAATTAATAAGTTAATTCAAATTTTACCGAAAATTGTAGAGCGTTTCCGTAAAATGGCACCAAAGTAAATTAAAAATTTAAAATGAAAAATGTAAAATTGCAATTTAAAATTTACTAGTTTTTAATTTTAAAAAATGTATTCAAAAAAAGTTCTAGACCATTTCCAAAATCCTCGCAATCAAGGAAAAATAGAAAATCCCGATGGAGTGGGTCAGGTAGGCAACCCAGTTTGCGGAGATATTATGAAGGTCTATATTAAAGTTAAAGATAATAAAATCAGTGATATTAAATTTGAGACCTTGGGCTGCGGCGCGGCGATTGCCACCTCTTCAATGATTACCGAGCTAGCTCGCGGTAAAACTTTGGAAGAGGCAGTAAAAATTTCCCGCCAAGACATTGCCAATGAATTAGGGGGCTTGCCAGCTGTGAAAATGCACTGCTCTAATTTAGCCGCCGACGCCCTAAAGAAAGCGATTGAAGATTCCCGTCGCAGGCGTTAAATAAAAGCCTTATAGGTCTTTTAAGAGGGGACACACTACCCCCTTTTCCTCTTAAAAGATAACTCTGGGGGGAGTAAGCGAAGACGCGGGGGAGAAGGACCCCCTATTTATTTAAAAGAAAAATAAAATAATTCCACAAATATACCCGCAAAGCTCTAAACATTAGAGTAGGGAAGCGCTTGGAGGGAGAGGGATATTTAAGGAATTATTTTTTATTTATTAAAATAAAATAAATAATAAAAGGCGACTATAATATTTATTTTTTATCATTTTTTAAATCTGTGGATAACTATAATGTCGTAAAAGCTACATTAAACGACTTTAAATCAATACCCAAATTCAGATCCTTTCTTCATATCTCCTATCTTCTTATCTTAGGCTTTGTTTGTATAACTCCCTATAATCTTATCCTTTATTTTAATTTTTTTATTATAATAATATCAAAATTATTACCTCGTCCTTTCTTCTGTTGACTCCTCCTCTCGTTTTAGATATTTTCTTTTTTTATATTCTCTTCCCAGATTATATTTCATTTTTTGATGGTAAATCTGACTAAATTTTTTACTTGTCACTTTATAGCAATTTAGAGTGTCTGCGAGATACATATAACAGTCTGTGACTTCTTCTATGAGTTTAGTGCGCACGGATTGATTTTGCATTATCGCTTTTTCCCCGTCTTTTTTAATGATATCTATCACCTCGCCTAATTCGCCGATAAGCCACAAGAGCCTGTATTTGGCATATTTTGCTTCCAGAGGAGACCACTCTTTTTGGTGCTTTTTCCAGAGCTTAAGAGAATAAAGCAGCATCTCTTCTATTCCGATGTTATTTTTGGTATTTTGGGGCATATTTCTCATTATTTAAGGTAAATATTGAAGCGGATTTGTCGCCTCCCAGTGTGTGTAAGTTTGTCCGCTTGCGCTGTCAATTTCGTCTGTGCCAATATGGACTTCAAAATGGAGATGAGGACCGGTGGTAAAATAACCAGCGCCGGGCGTACCTGGTGTAGCGCCAGTATAGCCAATAATCTGCCCTGCCTTTACAAAATCCCCTTCTTGGACTGCAAAGGCGGAAACATGGCCATAACGGGTTTGTAATTTTTCAGTGTGAATTAGGGTAATATAATTGTAGCCATAACCGGCATCGCGCGTACGCGCGACATATCCCGCGGCAGGAGCATAGATCGGTGTACCTTGGGGACAGGCGATATCAATGGCATTATGCTCAAAATAACGACGGTAAGGATAAGAGGGGTCATGGAAGGTGGAGGTAATGCGGCGGTAAGGGATAGGCCAAGTAAGAATCGCATTCAAGTTCTGCGCTCCCTCCTGCAAGGTGGCGATCTTCTTCCTTACTTCTTCTTTTAAGGTAACTACTTCCTGGTTCAAAGCTCTTTGAGCCGCCGCCGCTTTTTCCAGAAGAGCTTCATATTTTTCCTCATTCTCTTGCGTCTGGGAGAGGATTTCTTTTTTAGCCGTCTTTTCCTCGGCGAGCACCTGTTGTTTATTTTCCAACTCTTTTCTTCTATCAGTGAGTTCCGCTACCTTGTTTTCCGTCATCTTCTTGTCTGCCTCTAGATTTGCCTGAAGGTCACTAAGCTTATCTCGTTTTTGTTTCAAAATGTCGTTGATTGTACTGGTATCCTCTACTGTCTTTTCATATTCAGCCCAACTGTTGTATTTAATAATTACTTTAAAAAATTGAATAATGATATCAATAATACCGCGGCTTTCTGCTTCCTCGCTTCCCAGATAGTCCTCATCTAGACTATTAATTTCTTGGAGAATTGTTTCAATTTCTTCTAGCTTTTTATCAATCTCTTTTTGGGTAAGGTTGATATCTAGAGCCAGTTTTTTAATTTCCAGCTCTTTCTGTTGGATTTCGCTATTAAGAAGGTTGACTTCATCTTCGGTTTTATTAATTTGGCTGTCCAGAATGTTGATATGCCCTTTCAAGGTGGCGGCTTTGTTTTGGAGATTATCAACTTCTTTTTCATAAGCAGCAATTTTATCTTGGATTTCGTCAATTTGACCGGCTTTGTCTTGAATCTGATTTTGGAGATCAAGGATGCTCGCTTTCTCCTCTTCAGAATTATCTTGGGCTCGGATAGGCTTAAGGGAAACAGAGTTAACAGCTAAAAGTATTATCAAAAATAATATTACTTTCCGTTTTATCGCCGCAACAAAAATTTTCAATTTGCAATTTTTAATTTTCATTAAATTTTTAATGTATTAATTTTCAAACGGTTTAATAATTATCAAATTAAAAATTTAAAAATTTTATTTTAATTTTTCAATGGCTGTATTTATACGGCTTAAGACCTCTTTTTTTCCTAAAACCTCTGCCACTTCAAAAGGGCCGGGCGAGGCTTTCTCTCCGGTCAAAGCAACACGCAGGGGCCACAATAATTCCCCTGTTCCGATTTTATGCTTGGTAATTGTTTTTCTTAAAGTTTTTTCTAAAGATTCCTTTGTGTAATCTTGGTCTTTCAGGGCAGATAATGCCTTTTCTCCTATTTCCAAATTTATTTTTATATCTCTCTGCGGTGCATTTTTCCAGATTAAAAGTTCAGGATTATAATTCGGTTTTTGGAAGTAAAAATGGCTAAATTCCTGAACTTCATTGAGTTTTTTCAATCTTTCCTGTACGGTTTTAATCGCTTTTTCAAGATAAGTTTTTGAATAGGCTTTGAGGTTATACTTCAAGAATTTTCCTTGCAGAATCAGTTGCGTCAGATCCCCGCTTTTCATCTTGCGGATATAGTAGCCGTTCATATTGTTTAATTTTTCAAGATTAAATACAGCCCCGCTTTTATTCAATCTTTCCAAAGAGAACTCTCTGATTAGCTCTGCTAGAGTAAAAATCTCGCGGTTATCCTTAGGATTCCAGCCCAAGAAAACCATATAATTAATAAGCGCTTCGGGCAGATAGCCTTCTGCCCTGAATTCTTGGACGGCGACTGGAATGACCGCTCCCCCATTCTGCGCTTTGCGCTTACTCATTTTGGAGCGATCCGGATTTAAGATTAAAGGGAGATGGGCATATTGGGGCGTCCCTAGAGCCAATGCTTTTTGCATTGCGATTTGTTTGGGAGTGTTGGCAATATGGTCTTCGCCGCGGATGACGTGGGAGATTTTCATTGTGTAATCATCAATAACGACCGCAAAATTATAAAGGGGTATATCCAAGCCTTTCGCAATCACAAAATCCCCGATGAGCGCGCCGTCAAATTCCAGCTCGCCGCGGATTAAATCTTGGAATTTGATTTTTTGGTTCGGCATTTTAAAACGGATTACTGGCTGTCTCCCCTCTTTTTCATATTGTTCAGTTTGCGCAGAGATTAAATTATGGCATTTGCCGGAATAACGCGGCGGCTCGCCTTTAGTCTGTTGTAAAAGCCGTTCGTCAGCTAATTCCTTTTCCGTGCAGTAGCAATAATAAGCATTACCTTGTTTTAAGAGTTGTTCCAAGTATTTATGATAGATTTTGATTCTTTCCGATTGCCTATAAGGTCCATATTCTCCTTCTTGATCCGGTCCTTCATCATATTTAATGCCTAACCATTTTAAATTTTTAATTACATCTTTTTCCCATTTGGGATCGGAACGTTCTATATCTGTGTCTTCTATCCTTAAAATGAATTTTCCTTGATTTTTTTTTGCAAAAAGATAATTAAAAAGCGCGGATCGCGCTGTGCCGATATGCAAAGGACCGGTGGGGCTTGGAGCAATGCGGACGCGGATTTTTATTTGATTTTCCATAATATTTATGCTACTTTGAGGTTGCATTGTTGTGTGGAGTGGTTCCCAATTATTTATAAATAGGAGGTATTTATTGTGGACGAAATATATACCGAGGCGGATATTCCGGTTTATGATAAGGATGGAAAACGAATAGTGGGTCAAATAGACTTAAAAACTCTAAAAGATGGAAGGGGCGGCTTGAATATTAAACAGCTTTTGGCTCTGCATTATTGGGCATCTTGTCACTCTTTAGGCAGAAATCATCCTTATATGGAAGTACTGGAGCAAGAGATTATCCGAAGAGTGGGTCCCGAGGGAGAAAAGGTTTGGTCTTATGAGGATGTTTTTAATGCCATTGTAGCCGCTGGTCATGATCCAGCAGATGTTACAGAGAAGATTAATAAGATTATGAAAGATACCAATATTTTAGAAAGCGTAGCCGCCATAATGGTTGCTGAAAGCTTGGAGGTTCATTTGAATGGATTTGTGCTGGTTAATATCGGTTTAGAGGATAGTCAGGATTTTGGAGTGGAACTGCATGAAGATTGCAGAGTTGATCCTTCTTAATTCGGATTTATTTTTGTACTTTCCACCCTTTGCCACATTTTCACGAAGGGTGTTTTTTTTATTTTTAGCTCCCAGAAAATGAGCCACCACAGATATATTCTAGCAAAGATTAGAAGGATCGTCCACCAGAATTCTTGGGGATTTCGGGCGTATTTAAAGATCTGGAAAATCCCCCGGGTCTCCTGGCGAAAGCTACGCATTTCTGTAGGGGTGACCCTTGAGGTCGCCTTGGGGATGGCAGGTACAAGACCTGCCCCTACGAGAAGATCCGGCAATTGCACATACCCTCCCGTTGACCTCTTCTTTTGCTTGTTCCAATCTTTAAAATTATCCGGGTATTTTATGTATACTTTTGCCTCGTGGGTATAGGCAATTTGGTAACCTTTGTGATGAATCAGGCTGGAAATCAAAGCATCATCAGAAAGAGTATTTTCGGGAATATTTTTGACTAAATTACCGCGCATAGCATAAAGATAGCCAGAACAATCTATATATTTCCCCTCTTTTGCTCTTTGAAGACGAATTTTGTGCGCCATTTCTGTTAGAATATAAGCCCAAAAACCAAAAATATTTGACCTGGGATTGATTGAAATTGGCCGTCCGGAAACCGCGCCTATTTTTGGGTTTTTAAATGGTTTTAAGATTTCCGAAATCGCTTCTTCCCCTATTTCTACATCTCCATCAGTTAAAATTAGGATATCGTTCTTTGCTTCTGAAAAAGCAATATTTAGAGCGGCAGGCTTCCCTATTCCTTTATCTTTCAATAACTTGACTTGAGGGTTATTTTTGTGGTAATTTAAAGCGATTTCTTGAGTTCCGGGATCTGGAGCGCAAACCAAAATTTCAGCGGAGACATTACGCTTGGATAATTGGCGCGTTATGTTTATAAGTTGTTTTTCTAAAGTTTTTGGCTCTTTGTAAGCCGTGATGATTAAAGTAATCATATTAAGGGAGGGTATAAAATGGCTGTGCGTTGCGGTAAATTCACAAAAACTGATGGTGTAATCCGGTTATTGCGCTTACTGCAAACACCCCGGACACTATCAGAAATAGTTGATTTTCTTGATTTAAATCAAAGGACTGTATGGCGGTATTTCAGAGAGTTGAAGCGATCGGGTGTTCCTATTGTCCGTTTTAAGGAGGATTCTGCGTTTAAATACTCTTTGTATCCTGAAGGCTGGGCATTAAAAAAAGTCATTTTCAAAACACCTGAAGGAGATAAGGCGGTAGATGTTCAAGATTGCCTTATAGTGCGCTTGCAAGAATAGTGATGGACTACATCATATTTTGCACCCTTTGAGAAGAGGGTGCTTTTTATGAGGGTGATTTCTTCCAGTTTAAAGGCAGGAAAACGAATATTTTTTTTAACTTTTTTTAGGGGTCTCGTTTTAAGCCTTGCGATGGTGATGTGGGGGGTAAATTTATGGCTTTCGTGGTAAATAATTTTGGCTTTTCGAAAAGCATTTACTAAATTCTGATGAAGTTTTTGGGATTTTTTGCTAAGCATTTTAATTCCTAAAACAGAGCCAAAACTCTTTAAATAATGGGGCTTTAAAACAAGGGGGCTGGTTTTTGGAGCCAAATCTTGGAGAATTTGGCTAATTGTAGCTATTTCCTCTAACCTGCGATCCCCTAAAAAAGCAAGGGTAAGATGTAAATTTTCCGCGTTAATCCAATGAGTTTGAGGAGGAAAAAGCGGAGCAAGCTCTTTTTGGATTCCTTGAATGCGCTTTTTTACCTCGTGAGGCAGGATTAAGGCAATGAAAAAACGTGTAACGGGCATATAATGATTATGTAGAGACGTTGTAGTAATACAACGTCTCTAACATACCATAAAAATCAAAAAAGTGCTAAAATAGAGGTATGCGAGAGGCAATTTTATACAAAAAACTAAAAGACCAAAAGGTGCGCTGTAATGTTTGCAGCCGCCGTTGTGTAGTTTCCGAAGGTTGCCGTGGCTATTGTGAAACGCGGTTGAATCAGGGAGGCAAGCTCTATACTTTGATTTACGGTTTAGCTTCCTCTGTGTGTATAGACCCAATTGAAAAGAAACCCGTGTTTCATTATCAGCCAGGGACTAAGGTGCTATCCCTTGGCGCTTGGGGTTGCAATTTGCGTTGTGTCTTTTGTCAAAATTATGACATCACTTATATAAATGGCAATCGTTTAGAAAAAACTGCAGAAAGGGTTTTTGAACAAAAAAATAGTTCAGAAGATATTCCTAAAAAAGGGATATTAGAGCCAAAGTTGATTTCTGAAATAGCACGAAAAGAAGGTTGCCAAGGCATTGCTTGGACTTATAATGAACCCACAATTTGGCTGGAATATACTTTAGACGCTTCCAAATTTGCTAAGAAGGAGGGGCTTTATACAGTTTATGTTACCAATGGTTATGCCACGCCCGAAGCCCTGGATACCATTGGTCCTTATTTAGATGTCTGGCGGGTGGATATTAAAAGTATGGAGGATAAATTCTACCAAGAGATTGCCAAAGTGCCTCGGGTCTCCCCTATCTTAGAGAATACAATCCGCGCTCAAAAGAAATGGAAAATGCATATTGAAGCGGTGACCAATATAATACCTACACTAAACGATTCGGATACTAATTTGGAAAAAACCGCGAAGTGGATTTGTAAAAATTTAGGAGAAAAGACCCCTTGGCATATTACTCGTTTTTTCCCTTGTCTGGGCTTAAAGCATCTCCCAATGACACCCATTGAAACCCTAGAGCGCGCCGAAGAGATTGGTAAAAAAGCAGGCTTAAAATTCGTTTATTTAGGCAATATCGCTGGCCATCCTGGTGAAAATACCATTTGCCCCCGTTGCGGCAATCTTATTATTGAACGCGCAGGTTACAAAGTGGATTTGACGGGATTAAATAAGGATGGCAGATGTAAGAAATGCGGAGAGGAACTAAATATTATTATTTGAATCTAATTTCATGCTTTCTTTTGTTTATATTTCCCCTCACCCGCCGCTTTTACTGCCTGCCGTAGGTTCTGCAGAAGATCGGCGGAAGATTCGAAAGACGATCAAAAATTTAGAATTTTTAGGAGAGAAGTTAAAGAAAATTAAGCCTGACATAATTGTTATTTCTTCTCCTCATTCGGATTGGGGTTTTAATGTTCCTCTGCATTTTCTCGCTAATGGTTTTAAAGGCGAGATTAAGCCTTATTTAACGGATATAGAGTCGCCAAAATATTATTTTGAACAGGGCAAGAAGATGTTTAACGCATTAGAGAAAAATAAGAAGTATGCCCTGATTGCTTCAGGGGATCTTTCCCATTGCCTTAAAGACGAAGGACCGTATGGATTTCATCCCAATGGTCCCAAATTTGACCAAGAATTCATTGATTCTTTAAAGAAAAAAGATATTCAAAATCTTTTGACTTTAGATGAAAAATATCCCGATGCCGGAGAGTGCGGTTTGAGATCATTTTGTTTTGTTTTGGGTATTCTGGAAGCCTCGGGAATCGGTTGGCAGCCAGAGATTTTGTCTTACGAAGGACCTTTTGGGGTAGGATATTTGGTGGCGGAGATTAGATTGGAATAAGGAATCGTGAATCATGAATATGGAATTATGAATCAGGATTAGCGAAAATTATTTTATTCCCTATTCCAGATTCCAATTTATGAACCCTTATTCTTCCTTAGCCAAACAGGCTTTAAAAATTTATCTTGAAACTGGCAAAATTATGAAGGCGCGAAAGAGTATGCCCAGGGCAATGTTAGAGCAAAAGTCCGGTGTTTTTGTAACTCTTGAAAAAAGCGGGGAACTGCGGGGCTGTATTGGCACATTTTTGCCTGTATATGCTAATATTGCGGAAGAGATTATTCATAATGCCATTGCCGCGGGCACAGAAGATAATCGTTTTATCCCTATTAATTTGTCGGAGATCGCGGAACTGACGTTCACGGTTTCCCTTTTGTCTGCACCAACAAAGGTTCAAGAATTAGAAGATTTGGATCATAAAAAATATGGATTAATCGTGCGCGGCGAGAAGACTGGGCGGAGAGGTCTTCTTCTCCCAGATCTTCCTGGGATTAACACAGTTGAAAAGCAGGTGATGATTTGTTTGGAAAAAGGAGGGATTGATCCCCAAGCGGAGAAGGTTTCTTTGTATCGTTTTACAGTGCAGAAATATGGGTGACGTGTAATTTATAACTCAAGGGGTATATTTTTACGTTACACATTACAAGTTATACGTTATAAGTTTATGAAATATGTTCAAGTAGTCCCAGTGTCTAATATTCCATTTGGTAAAAATCAATTTTTTACTTATCAAACTTCGGAGGAGAAGATTAAAATTGGTCAAGAAGTAATCGTCCCCTTTCGCTCGCTCGCTCTCCGGGGAGTAGTTTGGGGATTTACGGAGAAACCTCGATTTAAAACCAAAGAGATAGGCAAAATTGTCAGGTCGGAGATGCTGGAAGTATCGGAGATGCTGGAAGCAGAGGAAATTGTTTTAGACAAAAACGCGCGTAAACTTGCCCTTTGGATATCGCAATATTATTACTGTTCTTTAGGTCTTGTAATTAAATTAATGCTTCCGCCGCAGGTGAAGAAAGGTAAAGATATTATATTTTCTCGGAAGATTCGGGATGTGAAAGTGAAACTCACAGCGAGCCAAAGTAAAGTTTTAAAAACAATTTTAAATTCTCGCAAGTCGGTATTTTTACTTCACGGCGTTACTGGGTCAGGCAAGACTGAAATTTATCTGCGACTTTGCAATTATATACTTAATCAAGGAAAACAAGTCATTATTCTCGTTCCGGAAATTTCCTTGACACAGCAAGCCATTGACCGTTTTAGCGCGCGTTTTCCGGGGAAAATTGCCGTGGTTCACAGCCGTTTAACCAAAGGCGAAAGACTGGGAGCTCGGGAGAGAATTAGAAGCGGGAAAGCGCAGATTATTATTGGACCGCGTTCCGCTGTTTTCGCGCCAGCGCGGAATTTAGGTTTAATCGTTTTAGACGAAGAGCATGACCCTTCTTTTAAACAGTATGACCAGAATCCCCGCTATCACGCTCGCGCGGTAGCTTTGGAGTTAGGAAGGCTCACCCATTCTAAAGTGATTTTAGGCAGCGCCACTCCCCTTGTGGAAAGTTATTATGAGGCTATAAAAGGCACCTTTCAATTATTGGAGTTGCCGCAAAGAATTAACAAAGAAAAGATGCCGGAAGTGGAAATTGTTGATATGAGAGGTGATTTTCAGAAAGGCAACCGCTCTATTTTGAGTCAAAAAATGAAGGAAGAGTTGAACAGGGTTCTTGTTCAAAAAAAACAAGCCATTCTGTTCGTTAATCGTCGGGGCGCGGCGAGTTTTGTTTTCTGCCGCGATTGTGGTTTTACTTTAAAATGTCCGCATTGCGATGTTTCTTTAACTTACCATATGAGCGGTTCTTCCCGTCTCCTTTGCCATTATTGCGGTTATAATATTTCCCCGCCCGCCTTCTGCCCCAATTGCAAAAGCCCTTATGTGCGATACGGGGGGCTTGGGACAGAAAGAATAGAAGACGAAATTAGGGCTTTTTTTCCAAAAGCGCGGACCGCGCGTTTTGACCGTGACGCTACCGCGCGCAAAGACGCCCATCAAAACCTTTATTATGATTTTTCAAACCATAAAATCGATATTTTAATTGGCACCCAAATGCTTGCTCAAGGCTGGGATTTGCCAAAGGTAGCTTTAATTGGTATAATCGCGGCGGATGCAGATCTTAATTTGCCAGACTTTCGCTCCAGCGAACGCACCTTTCAGCTTTTAACGCAGGTTGCGGGACGCACTGGTCGCGGCAAAGAGCGAGGCAAGGTTATTCTCCAGACCTATAATCCTGATATTTTTGTGATTCAAGCATCGGCGCAGCACGATTATAAGCTGTTTTTCAAACAAGAGTTGAAGATGCGCGAGGAGCTTGCCTTTCCGCCTTTTTCTAAAATTGTCAAGCTCATTTATCAAAATTACAAAAAGGACAAAGCAGAGAAAGAGAGTTTGCGCTTGGCTAGAATTTTCAGAAATTATATAAAAAGGAACAAGCTAGCGCTGACTATTTTAGGTCCAGCTCCCACCTTTATTCCCCGCATTCGCAGACGCTACCGTTATCATTTAATTTTAATGTTTCCGCCAGAAGAATGGGCAAAAAAGTCACAGGTTTTGAGATTAGCGCCCGTGGATTGGATTATTGATGTGGAGCCGGAAAGTTTATTATAATTCTATTGTTTCATTGTTCTATTGTTCCATTGTTGAAAAATAAAAATTGGTCAAAGATAATAATTGAACAATAGGACTAAATATGTCGATTTTACGTATTTTAACCGATCGCGATCCGATTTTACGCAAAAAGTGTGCTGAAGTGGATGACGTTTCCGATCCCTTTATTCGAGGGCTGGTTTTGAATATGCGGGATACCTTAGAGAAGCATAAAGGGATTGGTTTAGCCGCTCCCCAGGTGGGAGTGAACAAAAGGGTAATTTTAGTGAAACTTTGGCGGGAGGAATATGTTTTAATCAACCCGCGTTTAACCTCTGCCTCGCGGGAGAAAGAAATGGGCGAGGAAGGTTGTCTTTCTTTGCCGGGCGTGTTTTTAAATCTGGAGAGGTCAAAGAAGGTGCGGGTGAAAGCCTTAGATCAAAATGGTAAGAAGATAAAAATGAAAGCTAAGGGCTTACTTGCCCGCGTTTTACAGCATGAGATTGACCATTTGGAGGGGATATTAATTAACGATAGAGTAAAGGATTAAATAGTGAGGATGACTTCTCCCCTGATAGGGGGAGAGTAAGAGGGGTTGAAAAAATTAAAATGTAAAAATCAAAATGCAAAATGAAAGTTTAAAATGCAAAAATAATCTATTTAAGAATTTTGAATTTTTAATTATATTTTTGAGTTTTGATTTGAAGCGATTTTCGAATTTAATTATTTTAAGTGATATTTTTGAATAAAGTTATGCAAAGATACAGAGTTATTTTTATGGGCACTTCGGAATTTGCTGTGCCAATTTTGGAGAGACTCGCGTCTTCTAGTTTTAATATTGTCGGTGTTTTTTGCCAGCCGGATCGTCCGAAAGGAAGAGGATTAAAATATCAACATTGCGCGATGAAAAACATAGCCTCTCAATACAATTTTCCCCTATTCCAGCCCGAGAACCTGAAAAATAAGGTAATAGTGGGTAAAATTCAGGATTTAAAACCAGAGTTAATTATTGTCGCCGCCTATGGTTTAATTATACCCCAAATAATTTTGGAGATTCCGCAATTTGGCTGTCTTAATGTTCATCCTTCCTTACTCCCCCGCTATCGCGGTTCCTCGCCTATTCAGAGTGCGATTATTGAAGGGGAAAAAGAAACGGGGGTTACAATTATGCTTTTGGATGAAAAAGTGGATCACGGGCCAATTTTGGCGCAAAAAAAGATAAAAATAGAGAAAGATGATGATATTTTTTCTTTGAGCGAGAGATTAGCGAAATATGGAGCAGATTTGTTGCTTAAAATTTTACCATCATATTTTAGAGGAGAGATTAAACCTGTGCCCCAGGATCACACTCAAGCTACTTTGACGAAAATGATTAAAAAAGAAGATGGTCAGATTGATTGGAGCGAAGATGCCGCGAAAATCGCGCGCAAAATCCGCGCTTGTCTTGGCTGGCCGGGGAGCTTCACTTTTTGGGGAGAAAAAAGAATTATTATTTTAGAGGCTGAAGCCAAAAATGCAGACCGTTACCGTGAGAAAAACGGCGAGGTCTTTGAAATTGACGCTGAATTATGTATTCAATGCGGGGAAGGGATCTTAAAAATAAAAAAACTCCGCTTGGAGGGAAAAAAACAAGTCACGGGAGTAGAATTTTTAAGGGGTTACTCCGCAATTATTGGGGCGGTTTTACATTAAAAAAACAGGCATTTGATCGGTGCCTGTTGAGGTGTCAATCGCGTTTTCCTTGCCGGGAGATCCAGACAAGGGCAGGAAAGAACCAAGCAGCTAAGAGACTATAAATCATCAAGATATATTCCCATTTTGTCATTTTTTTCTCCTGACTCTTGTTTTCAATTATCTTCCTCATCAGAGTTGCCGCCCAATAGAATTTGCAGATGAGAAAACATACCGCATCCTGTAAGATCAATATTGTCATCCTGTTCTTTGGGATTGCTGTAAGCGATGGCAAGTTTAGCGCGCAGGACAAGGTTTTCTTTTTGTATCCTCATTTTAGTTTCGCGAAAACTTTTTAAGCATACAATAACTGTGGGGAACGTGATGACTGCTACTGTTAGAACAGCTAAGATAGCAGGAATAATCAAGGTATACATCTTATATCCCTCCTTTTCAGCTTTGGGCTGATGTTCTAAAAATTAGGTGTGAGCGTCAATAACTTGATTAACAAGCTTGTCCGCCTTTTTGTTTTTTTCGCGCGGGATGTGGCGGAAGGAGACGCTATTAAAGAAGATGGAAAGAGCGATTACTTTTTCAAAAAGGGGTTTTAAAGCCTTATTTTTTATTTTATAGACACCGTTTAGCTGGTTTGTAATGAGTTCTGAATCCAAAAAGCACTCTATTTCTTGGGTTTGCATTTCCCGCCCTTTTTCTAAAGCAAAAATCAAGGCTTGATATTCCGCTTGATTATTGGTTGCTCTGCCGATAAAGCGCGAGAATTTTTTGCATCTTCCATCTTTGTCGCAAATTACCACTCCGATTCCAGCAGGACCAGGATTGCCGCGCGCTCCTCCATCGCTATAAATTTTGACTGCCGTCAGGCGGGTCGTGTGCCTGCGTTTTGTTGCCATATTTGATTTTTTTAATTTTCCGAAATTTTTAAATCAACGATTTTGAGTTCTAATTTCCTTCGGCCATTCCATTCATTGACGAGGATTTCATAGGCTAAGTCTATAGTGTCGCCAGGAAGGAGTTTCTTGACCCATTCCCCTAAACCAAAACCAATCGCTTCAAAGTAGCGGTTATTTTTATCCTTTAATTTTAGTTTTAAGTGTTTTTGTTGCGCACCCACGCTGCGGATTTCCATTACCGATATCTTTTGAGCTAAAAACCGCGGTACGGGATTAGCTTCACCGAAGGGTTGAAATTTTTCAATCTGTTCAAAGGTTTTTTCATTAATCTCGGAGAGATCGAGCTTTGCTTCAATAAGAAGCGTGGGCTTGAGTTCTTCCAAACCTATTTCTTGGCGCGCTATTTTTTCTAATTTTTGATAGAAAAGAGATATTTTGGCGGTTTCCAAAGTAAAACCGGCTGCGGTCTTGTGCCCGCCGTAGCGAATTAAAAACTCCTCGCATTCAGCTAAAGCTTTGGCAATGTTGAAACTCTCAATACTGCGCGCGGAGCCGGTGGATTCTCTCTCCCCTCTTTCAATGATTAAAGTGGGTTTAAAGTATTCATCGCAGATTTTCCCCGCCACGAGTCCAGCGATGCCGGATGACCAGGCGGGGTGACTGGCTAGAAGAATCATTTTTTCTTCCATATCGCCAATTTGTTCTTTGGCTTGTTCCAAAATTTCGGCAGTAAGTTTCTGGCGGCTGCGATTGGTAGTTTCTAATTCGGAGGCTAGTTTTTCTGCTTCTAATTCCGATTCCGTAAGGAGGAGGTTATAAGCGGCGTTAGCGTGCTTCATTCTCCCTGCGGCATTTAAGCGCGGAGCAATTTGATAACCAATATTATAAGTATTTAAAGGAGTTAGCTTTGGCCTTAAGCCAGCCTGCTCATATAGTTTTTTTAAACCCCATCTTTTGCTTTGGTTCAGAATAATTAAACCATATTTGACTAGGGTGCGATTTTCGTCAAGCAGAGGCGCCAGGTCCGCAATAGTGCCGATAGCCACTAGATCTAAAAGCCATTTTTCAAAAGCTTCTCGTGCAAGAGGTAGCTTGTCCGCTGTTTTGCTTAATAGCGCTTGAGCAAGCTTAAAGGCAATGCCCACTCCAGCTAATCCTTTAAAGGGGTATTGATCATCTTTTCTTTTTACGTTTAAAATCGCGTAAGCAGAGGGGAGTTTCGGAGGCACTTCGTGATGATCAGTAATAATCAAATTCATATTGAGTTTTTTCGCTTCCGCCGCTTGCTGCACATTAGTAATTCCACAGTCTACGGTAATAATTAAATGCGTTTTTTGTTTTTTAAACCTTCGCACATTCTTTTTATGCAAACCGTAGCCTTCTTTTTGGCGATGAGGAATATATGTTTCCAGATTTTCCGCCCCCAAAAATTTTAAAGTTTTACAAAGAAGGGCTGTGCTCGTGATGCCATCCGCGTCGTAATCGCCGTAAATCACAATCTTCTCTTTTTTTTGGATAGCTTTCAAAATGCGGTCGCAAGCTTTTTTCATATCTTGGATCAGGAAGGGGTCATATAATCCGGTTTTATAATCCGGGTTCAGAAAGTTGACGATCGCATTTTTATCTTTAAGATCACGGTTATAGAGAAGTTGGGCAATGAGCGGGGTTAAGCCGCTGATATTCTCTCGAAATTCCTGCGGTGCAGGGTGAGCCAGCTCCCAGATTTTTTCAAAAGACATAGAAATATACAGTAAATTTTATCTTGCAGTGTTATTTCAATATAACAGCTGTTGTTTATATGCCTGGGCAAGTCGTATATCCCCCGTTTTGGATTCCATAATTGTTTCCCGTTGTTTCCAAAGTAGTATAAAAACAATAATTTGAACAATAACCTCCACTGCAAGTACCGTCGGGATCGAAGTAATAACGGTTAGTGGTGGAGTTTAAGGGATCACAGGAAATCTTAGGGATGAATCCTTCGGTGACTAGTTTGCCGATATCATTTGTGGTGGTGTTACAAGGACTTTCCCAGCCGTTAAAAGTGTCGTTTGGATAACCATTATATTTGTCGTAATACATTTCTAGAGCAAGACTTATCTGTTTTAAATCTGATTTTCTTTCCGCATCTCTTGCTTTTTTGCGGGCGCTATTTAAGGAAACCATGACAATCGTCGCTAAGAGCCCAATCACGGCGATAACGACTAATAACTCTATTAAGGTAAACCCCGTTAGAAATTTACGGTTTTTAACTTGGCGCATATTTTTGGCGCGCATATTTTTTAATACATTTCATTTTATTTGGCTAAATCTATGCCTCTTTCCAATGCTTTATAATTCAATTCTTCCAATTCTGGTTTTTCTTTAAATTTGCTGCCCAGTTGCTTCTTAATTGCCTTTTTGACATTGTCTTTTTGCAGTATGGGCACAAAAGGCAGGATAGCCCCGAGAACAATTATGCTTAAAGTTTGAGGTGTAAATTTTTTATTAGCAATGTTAGTTGCATCTATTTCAATAATAGTGTTTTGAGTGGGGAGAATATTTTTGGGGACGAGGGAGCTGTTAGAGATTATTTGAGTTCGCAGGCTGATATAAGTTTCGGAGCGTTTAACTGAACGTTCGCTTAAAAGCACCAGGATATCCGCTTTGTCAAATTTGGGATAAGTGAGCTCTTGGGGTGCAATCTGCACAAAAGCAACCGAGACACCTCCTCTTTGTTCTACGCCAAAATTAGGGACATACAGCGCTTTTAATCCTTGTTCGAAAGCGGCTTCCCCTAGAATTTTGCCGACTGTTTGTATCCCTTGCCCGCCTTCGCCGGCGATGAGAATTTTAGTATTGATAGACATTGATGTTTAGAGGTGTTTTCGCTTTAGAGATGTTATTAAACTAAACAAAACTCATTGTTTTATTGCTTGCCCCGTAGGAGGGTCGCGAAGCGACTCCTTCGGGGTTCGATTGTTTCATTGTTGGTGGAAATGCATTGAATAACAATGGAGCAATAGATTAAAGCTCTCCTAGTGGGAAATATTGTTGCATTGTTTCTAAAAATTTTCCAATTTCAGTGGGCGGTAATTTCCAATTCGTGGGACAAGGAGAAAGGATTTCTACAAAACTGAAACCTTTATTTTCCCTTTGATGGAGGAGCGCTTTTTTAATTAAATCCTGGGTTTCTTTTATTCTTACAGCTGTGCCTCGCGCTACAAAGGTTTTATGGTTAATTACTTTGACCATTTCTGGTCCTTTTAGAGATTGTCCTTTTTTGCCGTAGGGCGTAGTTTCTGTCACTTGCTTCAGAAGAGTGGTCGGCGCTTGCTGGCCGCCAGTCATCGCGTAATTGGCATTATTAACTAAAATGACGGTAAGGGGATCATTGCGCAGAGCACTGTTCACTAAATGTTGGGCGCCGATAGCATAACCCCCGCCGTCGCCAAGATAAGCAATGGCGAGTTTTTGGGGCTTAGCTATTTTTACTCCTACCATTACAGGAATAGTGCGGCCATGATGGGTTTGAATTGTGTCAATATCAAAGAAATCCCAAGCAAGCAGTGAACAACCGATGTCCACACCGAAAATGGTTTGGTTTTGAATTTGGAGCTCGTCAATAGCATTGCCTAAAGCGCGGAGGACCATTAGATGGCCGCAGCCGGGGCAAAATTTGGAAGGTTTAGTTTCCTTTTTCCAACATTGAGGAAAGGCAGGGGTATTCATAATTCTAACTGGTTTAAATAAGTTAGTAAGCTACAAATAAAATTTTTGTAACATGTAACTTAAAACTTGTAACTCAAGTTTTTTTGTGTTATAAGTTACAGGTTACAAGTTTCAAGAATTAAAGAAGTATTCCCTTTATTTCTTCCGGTGTAAACCCCACCCCAGGTTTCCCATGTGCTTCAATAGGTGTAGTTAAGCCATAGAGATTTTCTTTGACCATACTTGCAAATTGTCCTAAAGATGATTCTAATATATAGATTTTTTTCGTTTGCTGGGTAATTTCGCGCGCTTCTTCTTTGGGAAAAGGATTTAAAGTAATCGGACGGAAAAGACCAAATTTTTTCTGTTTGGTTTCTTTTAGAGCTTGTTTTACAGCTGCGGCGACAATACCATAGGCGATAATAATTTTTTCCGCCTTTTCACAATTATATGCTTCACATTCTGATATCTTAGATGTTATTTCATCAAAGGCTTTTTTAATGTCCATATTGATTCGCAGTATTTCTTCTTCCAGGTTGAAACAGTTTCTTAAATTTACATAATTATTTTTAACCGCAAAACTCTTAGTGGGCTGGAATTTTCTGATTAAGGAAGTGTCTTTACCTTCGCCAAGGTAAGGAATTGCCGGAGTTAACTCTATCCTTCTTTCTTCGGGACTCCAGATTTCTACTTCGCCTTGCATTTTAGCGATATAACCATCCCCTAAAATAAAAGCGGGAAAACGGTATCGCCAGGCAGTATCAAAAGCCTTAATGGATAAATCATAAAGCTCCTGCAGGGTGGCAGGCGCATAAACAATCCGCATTCCTTCGCCGTTTCCGCCGTGAGAGGTCAAAATGAGCTCTTGTTGGGAGTAAATAACGGTGCCTGTGGATGGACCGCCGCGTTGCATAATAAAAGTGACGGTAGGCAGGCGCATCGCTTCCGCCATAGACATTGGATCTTGCATTAAAACTGTACCGGGACCGCTTGTGGCAGTGAAAGCCTTTTTTCCTCCCAAAATAGCGCCGATCATTGCAAAACCAGCCGCCATTTCGTCTTCAGCCTGTAAAAATTTAATCTGGTCATTTTCATCCTTTTCAGAAATTTTTGTCCAATAGCTCATTATTTCGGTGGTAGGAGTGATGGGATAGCCAAACATAATCTCGGCGCCGGCGGCGAGACAAGCCCTAACGATTATTTCATTGCCTATAAGAAATTCTTTGGACATTGTGATTACTTTTTTTATTTCATTTTTATTAGTGGATATATTTTTATAATTCTTGATTCTTAATTTTTAATTCCTTTTCAATTTCCTTGGCAATCATTTTTTCTTCATCGGTTTTAATCGCCATTACCTTCACGCCGGCTAATATTTTTTCCAAACCAGCACAGATGGTATTGCGGGTTATTGCTTCTCCCGCGCCAATTTGGCCTGTAAATACCAGAGCATCAATGCCGTTTAAAATAGCAAAATAAGCGCCAATATATTTTTGGATATGGTAGACAAAATTTTCAAAAGCAAGGCAAGCCTTTTTTTGTCCTTTCGCTACCGCCCGCAGAAGGTTTAAATAATTTTCATAACCCGCCAGTCCTTTGAGTCCGCTTTGATGGTTTAAGATATTTTCCAACTCTGTCTTGGTATGGTTTTTGAGCAGATATAAAATTACCCCTGGATCCAGATCGCCTGGCCGCGTCATCATTGTCAAGCCCTCCAGAGGCGTAAAACCCATGCTTGTATCTATGGGTTTCCCTTTTTGGATCGCGGTCATACTGGATCCTCCCCCTAAATGGACAGTAATGGCTTTTAATTCCTCGAAAGGTTTTTTTAATCTCTTTGCGGCTTCTTGCGCGACGTATTGGTGGGATAGGCCATGAAAGCCAAAACGTTGAATGTGTTGCTTCTTATAAAATTCCCAAGGCAGGGCATAGATCTTTGCGCGTTTTGGCAGGTCAGCAAAAAAAGCAGTGTCAAAGCAGGCATAATTTGGAATGTCGGGTAAATATTTCTGGCAGGCAGCCACCCCCGCCAGATTCGCCGGATTGTGAAGAGGAGCTAGATCACTGCAATCCTCCAATTTTTGCAAAACTTTTTCCGTGATGCAAACTGGCTTTTTAAAATAAATTCCACCGTGCACTACGCGGTGGCCGATTGCTTGAATATCGCGCAAATCGCCAATATCTCTCAAAGCCTGTTTTATTGCCTCTTCATGGCTTTTGATATTCTGGAAATTGCCTTCTGCCGAAACATTCAGGGAAGGTATTTGGAAGAGTTTGTGTTTTAAAGAAGTGCTACCGGAGTTGATGACTAAGATTTTCATAAATGAAAAGTTAAATTGCAAAAGTCAAAAGGTAAAAGTGTAAGTTAAAAGTAAAAAGGATAAAATATTCCACTTCTAACTTTTGACTTCTCACTTTACCATAATTTCCCCCTCCCCTCCCTTTTCTATTCCTGCCGCGTTGCCTTCGTCAGTATCCAGATGCGCCGCGGCTTTATAGTTTGGATCCACCCGCGTTATCACTTTGTGAAAAATAAGCTCCCTCTCCCCTTTTATTTTAATAGATATCTCTTGACCGTTTTTAAGGTTGAGTTTTTGCGCTTCTTCTGGATTAAGATGGAGATGTCGTTTGGCGATAATCAGTCCTTCTTTCAAATTGACCACTCCTTGGGGTCCGGTAACCGCGCACCCTTGGGAATTTTCTAAATCATCTGAAAGCCTTAAAGGGGCATCTATTTTTAAGCGATGGGCGTCGGTGCGTGAGATTTCGATTTGAGTCCGTGAGCGAAAAGGTCCCACCACCCGCACCTCTTTTAAAATTTCCTGACCAATCTGGATATCCACGGTTTCTTGGCACGCGAAAAGACCGGGTTGAGACAGATCCTTGATTTTTTTTAATTCATAGCCTTTGCCAAAAATTTTCGCGCAGTGAGGTTTGGATAAATGAATATGGCGAGCGGAAACCTCTATTAATATTAACATTTGAGAAGACACCTCTTTTTTGTTAGCAGTAAGCATATAATTAGCTTAAAAAATTTTCCCGTCTTGATTTTAATTTTCGGAAATTTATTTTAATGCTTTCACGTTTTGGTTAAACTGTTCTCCGCGATCAAATTCATTTTGAAACATACCAAAACTGGCGCAGGCAGGACTCAAGAGAATAATATCTTTTGCTTGGGCTTGTTTTTTAGCGAGCTGAACTGCCTCCGACATTGATCGCGCCATTATAGTAGGTAATTTTGGAGAGTATCTTTCCGCCGTTTGTTTGAGTTTAGGGGTGGCATTGCCTGAAAGCAGAATGAGGTATTTTACCTTTTTGGCAATTAACTTTCCCAGTTCTTGAAAATCAAGATTCTTGTCTGCTCCACCAGCAATTAAGATCACGGGTTCTTGAAAAGTTTGGAGGGCGGCTCGCGTGGAGGTAGGCGTGGTGGAAGTAGTGTCGTTATAGTATTTAACGCCCCGCCACTCCCGGATTAGTTCCAGGCGCGAATCCAAGCCCGCAAAATTTTTGAGGACTTTCTGGATATTTATTCTTTTTATTCCGTAAACACACGCTACCGTCGTGGCGGTTAGGATGTTTTCTAAATTGTGTTTTCCTTTAAGTTTAATGTCCTGCAATGAGATAATATAGTGCTCCAGATTTCTCTCTCGGAAAATAATGTGTTCCCTTTGGAGAAAGCTGCCTTGATTCACTTTTTCTTTTTGCGAAAACCAGTAAATATTTTTTAAATTCAAAGAAAACTCACGACTTCTTAAAATCGTATTATCATAGTTCATTATAACATAATCTTTCGCCTTTTGAAATTTAAAGATATTTCTTTTCGCTTCGGCATATGCCTCCATATTGGGATAGCGATTCAAGTGGTCAGGGAAGATATTGGTGATGCAGGCAATATGGGGGCTTATTTTATGGAGGGCGAGACCTTCCAGCTGCCAAGAAGAAAGCTCTAAAATTACCGGCGTTTCTTTTTTAATTTTGTCTAAGATATCAAATGGCGAGATGCGGATATTACCCGCGACCCTTGCTTCCTTGTTTTCAGATTGAATCATTTCATAAATTAAAGCCGTGGTGGTGCTTTTGCCTTTAGTGCCCGTAATGCCAATAATGTTTTTTGAAGGGCAAAAGTTAAAAAATAGCCCCATATCGGTGTCAATGGGGATCTTGTGTTTTTGGGCAATGGCAAGGTAAGGGGAGTCATCGGGCACGCTCGGGTTTTTGATAATCAAGTCCGCTTCCGTAAAATTCCTTGCGCGATGTTTGCCTAGGACAAATTGAATCGGCAAACCTGCTAATTTTTTTAGTGAAGGAGCAAGCTCTCTTTCGCTCTTTAGATCCGTGATTGTTATTCGCGCTCCTTGCTTTACTAAAAATCGCGCGATGCCTACTCCCCCGCCATGCAAGCCTAGACCCATCACTGTTACCCGCGCACCAGAAAGCCACGGGTGTAAGTCCGTGGATGAATGGTGTGGCTTAGGGTAGCGGGTTTTCGCTCCATGAAACCCCGTAGGAAAAGATGCCACGGGTGCCACAGTGGGATATCTCACATGGTGTCCCATAAGTCCGTGGAGCTTCACCTTTTTATTTTTTAAATCAATTTTTTCCATAAAGATTTTAAGACTTCATTCCAATCACATTCATAATGCTTATTTTTCTTTTTTTTCCTTGACGTCTATGGGACGGCAAAATTTCATTTTCGCAATATGTGCAATGGGGGCTTGTTTCAATTTCGCGAACCCCTATTTTTTCCAGTTGAGTTTTGTTAGCCAATTTTATGTCAATATATTTCTTTTCTAAAACTGCGGCAGGCCATTTTTTTTGAAATAATTTCAGCCTTTCAGGATGATGTTCATTATTATAACAACAGCCTTCAATAGAAGGTCCTAAATAGGCAATCAAATCACGCGGCGAGGAATGAAAATGTTCTTGCATCGCTGAAACGGTTTTTACCCCAATCTCGCGACTTGTGCCCAGCCAGCCGGCATGGGCAAGGGCAACCACTTTCTGTTTGGGGTCATAAAGAAATATACAGACGCAATCCGCAGTTAATATAGAAAGGATTACATCAGGTTTGTCGGTAACGATGGCATCGCAGTTTTGGAGAGCGCTTATAGGGTCTTTAGCGCCACGGCCTTTATCTTTTTCCGTGACTATCTTTACCCTGTCACCGTGGGTCTGAAAGCAATTAACAAGGTTTTCAATTTTAAACCCTAATTTCCGTGCAAAGGCTTCCCGGTTAGATAAAACCTTTTTTCTGTCTTTATCAAGGTAAAAGTTTAAAGGTCCGCAGGATTTTGTGGAAGATCCGTGAACTAAATTTGGAAAAGAAGAAAGTTTTTGTGATGTAATGATTTTCATTAAAGTTTATTCCTGATTTTACTTTGGCGGCGTGCCCATACCGATTAATCCTACAATCAGTCCGACTAAACATCCTAAAACCGCAATGATCCAGAAGCGCATCACAACTTGAGGCTCGGGCCATCCCTTGGCTTCAAAGTGATGATGAATGGGGCTGGAGAGAAAAATTTTTTTCTTGAATGCCTTTTTAGCCGTATATTGCAAAATCACGGATGCGGATTCAATGACTAGCACAATGCCAATCAGAGGGAGAACAAGCGCGGAATTGGTAAGCATTGCGATAATTCCTAAAGTGGTCCCGAGGCTCATTGCGCCCGTATCGCCCATAAAAAAGCGCGCGGGATAGATATTAAACCATAAGAAGGCAAGAAGGCTGCCTGCAATGGTGCCGCAAAAAGCGGCTAACTCAATTCTGCCTTTGGCGAAAGCGATGACACCAAAACTGGCAAAGGCAAACAGGAGAACACCGCCAGCAAGACCGTCAAGACCGTCAGTTTCATTAGTGGAAAAAGAAGTCGCCACCATAATCAAAATAAAAAGCGGAATATACCACCAGCCGATAGCAAAATCGCCAATGCCGGGAATGTGAATAACGTCCCAAGCAAGTTTGTAATAAAACCACCAGGCGCCGAATATAGCCACAATCGTGTAGAGGATTAACCTATGGCGCATACGCAGTCCTCCCCCCTTGGGTCCTATCTTGAAAACATTTAAGAGATCATCCATGGCGCCGACCAAAGCCGTCGCGACTAATGCTCCGAGGGGGAGAAGCGTTTGCGGTCGGGTTAAGAAATTCAGATAGTGGAAGAAAGGAATATGGGTTAATTTATCCAAGGCAAAGAACAGAATCGCTAGAAATAAAACCGTGATCCAAATCAGCATTCCTCCCATCGTAGGCGTGCCTTCTTTTTTTTGGTGGAGTTTCGTATAAAGAGGAGCGCCGTCGGTGCGGATACTCTTGCCGATTTTGTATTTTTTTAAAAATTTGATCAATAAAGGGGTCCATAAAATAGCGATCAAGAAAGAAAGTCCGGATAACAAAAAAACCTTGGTGAGTCCTGGGAAATATTGCATGCCTTGAGTCGTATCCATTGTTCAACTGTTTTATTGTTTAATTTGTCGCATTGTTGTGTTTTTAGGAAAAAATTAACAATGAAACAATGAAGCAATAAAATATTTTCTATACAAAAAGATTAGGATATAATTCTAAAATGTGTTTTAGGGAGATGACCGCTTATTTCCATTGATAAGCCCGGAAAGTCCAATTGATTAATCCCTTGGATTCCTGCCATTCATTTTTACTGTTCATTACAACCGTGATAATTTCGTGGCCTTTTTTATCCGAAGCTACCTCAATAAGGCAATATCCGGCATTATCCGTGAATCCTGTTTTACCGCCAATAATATTAAGATAAGAGCTTTGTAATAATTTGTTGCTGTTTTTAAGGAAGCGGTTGCGGATATTTGTTGTAAAATTAATAGTGGGAGTATTAATGATTTCACGAAAGACTTTTTTCTTTAAAGCATAACGAGTAATCTCGGCTAGATCGTAAGCCGAGGAATAATGCCCTTCAGCATCAATACCATGCGTATTTTTAAAATGGGAATCCTTTAATCCAAGGATGCGCGCTTTTTGGTTCATTAAATCCACGAATTTTGCTTCACTTCCCGCAATATATTCCCCTAAAGCTACCCCCGCGTCGTTAGCCGAAGACATCAGAAGGCCGCGGAGCAGATTATAAACCGAGATTTTTTCTCCCGGAGCAAGGCGCATATGCGCGCCTTGCGGCTGCACGTACGCCGGACCTTTTCCCACAGTCACGATATCGTCGGGTTGCGGGGACTTATCCATGACTGTTACGGCGGTCATAATTTTAGTCAAGCTCGCTTGCGGCAGTTTTTGGTGGATGTTCTTCGCGAAGAGCACCTTACCCGATTCCTTATCCAAAACAATGGCGGCGGTAGCAGTTAGTTTTACTCCCAGCATCTTCGGATTTTTGATTGGTCCTTTTGATGTTTGCGCCGCCAGTATTTCTTGTCTCGGGGGTTCTTTCGCTTGGAGCGGCAGACGCGCGCTTTGCGCCGGAGCGAGATAGTTAGAAGCGAGAAGAGCAATAAGACTGGTAAATTGGAGTAACATTGGCAGTAGGAATTAGGAATTATGAAGCATGAATCAGAAATTGTAGAAATAAATTCCTGATTCCTTATTCATTATTCCTGATTCCCTTTATTAAACTCGTTATACTTTGGTAATTCCGCGGTTTTACTTAAACCTAAATGGCGTAGGAAATCGTTAGCAATTTGGTATTCCACTTTTTTCCCTTTTATTTTTCTTTCCACCAATCCTCGGCGCAGGAGATTACGCAGGACAAAAATTGAATTGACGCCGCGGATTTCTTCGATTTGATAACGCGAGATAGGACCTTTATAGGCAATAATCGCCAGAGTTTCCAGTGCAAGCGGGGAAAGTTCTTCACGTAAATCTTTTTGTTGATATTTTTGGATCCAAACAGCGTAACGGGGATTGCTGACCATCTGAATTTGGCCATTGTGTTCTAAGATCATTATTCCTCTCCGGGAGCAATCTTCCTTCATCACGGCAAGCGCTTCTTTTATATCCTGTGTTTTCACATTTAAAATTCGCGCAAGTTTTTCAATGCTTTCTTTTTGGGTGGACGCAAAAAGCATTGCTTCTAAGATTGCCGGCAGGTTATTTATAAGACTCATCATTTTTTATTATTGATATTAATTATTTTAACAGAGAAAGAGAGGAAGATAAATATTGACAAAACGTAAATTATGTTGCTTTAAATGTTAATTTATTTGCTTTTTCAGCTAATTTATGGCACAATGGGGAATCTTGTGACTAGTAATCGGTAATCAGTAATTGGTAATTAGTAACTTTCGCCGCTTCGCGGCGAATTGACCCCCATTACTGATTACCGATTACCAATTACTGATTACTATTTTATGTTTTCCGAATTCAAAAAATTATTCAAGCATTCGGGTATTTATGCAATCGGTGCGATTGCTCAAGCCAGTCTTTCTTTTTTGTTAATTCCTTTTTACACGCGATATTTGAGCCAAGCAGACTATGGTCGTTTGGAAATTTTACAAACCTTTTTAAAAGTTTTGTTGTTCTTAATCCCTTTAGGATTGCCCTCGGCGATTTTAAAGTGTTATCACCGCGATGCCAAAAGCCAGACCGAGCGTAAAATTCTTACGAGTACAGCCTTCTTTTTTGTTCTTGTAGCGGGGTTGTTGCAGACTTTAATCTTGCTTTTTTTTGTGCATCCCTTAAGTCAGTTTCTGATTAAAACAAATTTCGGTTTATTGATTTATACCGTAATTGCCGCTTCCATCTTTGCCGCTTTATTGGAATTGGAACTTTCTTTTTTGCGCGCAGAAGAGAGATCTCGCTCCTATACCGTGGTTTTTTTATTACGTTTTATTCTAACTTTGGGAATCACCATATATCTTGTAGTGGGTCTTAAATGGGGTCTTTTTGGCGCTCTTTTGGGTAATCTAGCAGCTCAAATTTTCACCTTCCTTACTTTCTTGCCATACCTTAAAAATTATGTTAAAATTAGCTATTCTAAGTTGGCCTTGACAAAATTGTTATCTTTTGGTTTAGCTATTTTGCCTGCTTCAATCGCGATGTGGGTTATGGATCTGTCTGATCGTTATTTTTTAAGTCATTTTGGCAGTTTAGAAATGGTGGGCGTTTACTCGGTGGGTTATCGCATTGGTTTTATTTTGGAATTTGCTTTAGTTATCCCCTTTCAGCTTGCTTGGCCCCCTTTTTCTTTTCGGATTGCCAAATACAAAAATCATCGCCAGATTTACGCACGCACTTTAACCTATTTTTTCTTTATTGGTATATTCAGCTTTTTAGCTTTATCCTTCTTTGCCCCAGAAATCGTGGAAATTATCGCGCCAAAGAATTACGCGAGCGCCGCGTTCATTGTTCCCCTTGTCGCTTTGGCCTATGTGTTTTATGGGATGCATTTTGTGGTAGCGCCTGGTATTCATCTTGAAGGAAAAACAAAATATTACCCTTTAGCAATCATCTTTCCCGCGGCTTTAAATCTTCTTTTAAATTATTTACTTATTCCTATTTATGGAATGTGGGGCGCTGCTGAAGCGACCTTTATTGCTTTTATTTTCGTTTTGATCCTGACCTATTTTATTTCTAACCATTTTTATCCCGTGCGCTACGAATGGAAGAGATTATTGAAGATTGCGATAACAGGTTTAGCGGTTTTTGGCTTTTCCGTGTTTTATCCGATATCCCATTTTACGATCGCAGCGATATTAATTAAAATCGGGTTATTAATTTTATTTTTAATCTTGCTTTGGGGTGAAAGATTTTTTGAGAAAGAAGAGAGAAAAAAAATAAAGGAATTTTTCAAGCTGTAATCCGTAACTTAAAAGATAATTCACCTTGTGTCACCCGCCCGCCACGCCATGCAGGCGTTAGCGGGCAGGTAAGTTACATATTATAAGTTATAAGAATTTATGACCAAACTTATTGTTATTATTCCGGCTTATAATGAAGAAAAGACCATCGGTCGCGTGATTACTGAAATCCCGCGGCAGATTCAAGGTATTTCCGAGGTCTTAGTTTTAGTTTCCGATGATGGGTCAACTGATCATACGGTAGAAGAAGCAAGGGCAAGCGGCGCTGATTTTGTGATTTCCCATCCCAATGCGGGTCTTGCTTTTAATTTCAAGATTGCTTTAGAAGAGGCGCTAAAATCAGATGCCGATATTATTGTCAATATTGATGCGGATGCCCAGTATAATAGCCAAGAGATTCCGTGTCTCGTTCGGCCAATTCTTCAGAATAGAGCGGAGATTGTGTTGGGAGATCGCCAGGTGGCTAAGCTTAAGCATATGCCCTTTGGCAACAAATATGGTAATATATTAGGTAGTTGGTTTATTCGCAGGCTTTTGAATTTGAATATTATTGATGCTTCTACCGGCTTTCGGGCTTTTTCGCGCGAAGCGGCTTTGCGTTTATCCGTAATGACTCGGCATACCTATACTCACGAAACTTTGATTCAGGCCGCGGATCAAGGTTTGAAGATGGTGCAGATTCCGATTGAGTTTAGAAGGCGAGCAGGTCATTCTCGTTTAATCTCCAATTTAAGGAGCCATATTGTGAAGACGGGTTTGACGATTATCCGCACTTTTACAGTCTATAAGCCTCTAAGGGTGATGTTGAGTCTAGGGTTAATTCTTTTCTTAGTTGGCTTTGCTTTTATAGTCCGTTTTTTTTATTTTTGGATTGTGGCGGAAGGTCAGGGTCATATTCAATCCTTAATCATTGCTTCCGTGTTTATGATGATTGGTTTTCAGACCATTGTCTTGGGTTTAGTAGCCTCGGCCATTGGTTGGTCGCGTAAAATGATGGAAGAAATTTTGTATCGGATCAAGAAGCAGGAATTTAAATTTTAACATTATATGTCGCGCATATTAGCAATTATATTTCTGTTGATTATTATCATTGCTCTCGGCGCGTATGCCGCTTGGCAGGGTCCGCGCGAGGAGATTACTTCCTGGGAAGCCGTGGGCACTCCCGAAAAGTATGAGGGTCGCGAGATTAATGCTGGCTATAATCGCATTATCGGAGGGGGAGGCGGATACTGGACGGTCGGTCCTTTCGGTCATGATGTTGTTTTGAAAATTGATCCTCGCCTTTCATTAGAGCCGGGGGATTTTATCAGCTACCAAGGCAAGGTGAGAAAAGATGGTTATATTGAAACGAACGAAGTTTATATTCACAAAGAGCGAGGCTTTAAATATTTAGTCTCGTTGGTTCCTTTATTGGTGATTCTATTTTGGTTCGCGAGAAAATATAAGTTTAATCAGCGCGAGTTTTATTTTGAAAAAAAGTAAGTCTTGAGACTACTATGCCTGATCTAGTTTCACATTGTTTGGTCAGCAGGATATTATTTTTTGGTAAGTTTAAAAAATATTTACTACTCTTTTTGATTGGCACTATCCTTCCCGATGTTTTGACGCGGGCTCCCCTCTTTTTTTTCAGCGAGTGTTACCGTTGCGCTTGGTGGATTGGCGTTCTCCATTCCCCCCTTCCTCTTTTTTTTGTTGTTTTACTTTTCAGTTTATTTTTCAAAAGAGTGAAAGAGGCTTTTGGGGCTTTATTTTTAGGCGTTCTTTTACATTTATTTTTTGATTCCTTCCAGAGACATTTGGGCGGCGGCTATTATTGGCTGTTTCCTTTTTCTTTTCAGACCGCGGAATGGGGTCTATTTTGGCCGGAAATGAGTCTGCAGTTTATACCTTACTTGTTGTTAGCAACGGTTATGGTTTACGCTTTGGAGTTATATTTTAGAGGAAGGAAGGTAAGAAAAAATTTTTAATTTTTAATTTTTAACTAATTTTTATTTGCTTAATTTTTATTGTTATCATCAACCAAACAATAATTCAATAATTCAATAAAAATTAGCTAAAAATTAAGAACAAAAAATTAAAAATCATCCTTTATGGTTTACCGGAAAATCCAGTCTCGTTCTACGCTTTTTAAAGTCCTCAAAGACTTTAAAAAGAAAGGTAAGAAGATTGTTTTCGCGCGCGGCTGTTTTGATTTATTCCACCCAGGCCATCTTTATTATTTAAAAAAAGCCAAGGCTTTAGGGGATATCTTGGTGGTTTGGGTCAATACTGATCAATCTGTACGAGAATTAAAAGGGAAAAATCGACCATTATTTTCAGAACAAGAAAGAATGGATTTTTTGGCAAATTTAGAGGTGGTTGATTTCGTTTCCTCTTTTAGTCATCAGGAAGGGTTAGATATTATCCAAAGATTTAAACCGGAAATAGTGGTGTTAAATAGAGTATCCTTAGAATATCAAAGAGCGATTCAAGCTTACAAGGGAAAGATTGCAATTATTTCCCTATTTAAAAAATATTCTACAACTAAGATTATTAATCAAATCTCAAAAACACTATGGTTAAAAAACCAAAGAAGTCATCACAAAAAATAAAAAAGAGCATTCTAATTACCGGCAGCGAGGGTTTTGTCGGCTCGCATCTAGTGGACTGGATACTGAAAAATAAAAATGATTATGAGGTCCACGGTATCCGCCATTGGTATCCGCGCCACACACCCATTTTGCATTTAAATCCCCGCGCTATCTATCATAGTTGCGATATTCGGAATATTGAAGAGTTATTTAAAATTTTAAAAAGGGTGAGACCGGTTAAAATTTTCCATTTAGCAGCCCAAAGTTTCGTCCCTCTTTCTTGGGTTTCTCCCGCTGAAACTTTGGAGACCAATATTGTCGGGGAAGCAAATTTATTTGAGGCAGTGCGTCGGGTAGGCATTGACCCTGTAATCCAGATTGCGGGATCCAGCGAGGAATATGGCTTAGTCAAGAAAAATGAGGTGCCAGTTTCAGAAACAAACCCTCTGCGCCCTCTTTCTCCCTATGCCGTGAGCAAGATCGGCCAAGATTTTTTGGGCTATCAATATTTCAAATCCTATGGTTTAAAGATTATCCGTACCCGCGCCTTTAACCATACGGGTCCGCGCCGCGGCGACGTCTTTGTTACCAGCGATTTTTCCAAACAAATTGCCGAGATTGAAAAAGGGAAAAAAGAAGCCGTGCTTCATGTTGGTAATCTGGACGCGGTGCGTGACTTTACGGATGTCAGAGATATGGTAAAGGCCTACTGGTTAGCCACCGAGAAATGCAAACCCGGGGAGATTTATAATATCGGTTCAGGGAAAGGTTATAAGATCGGCGATATGTTAAACATCCTGCTTTCGATGAGCCGGAAGAAGATTAGAGTGGAACAGGAACCAGAAAGGATGCGGCCTTCGGATGTCCCGGTTTTAATTTGCGATACTCGGAAGTTTCGTCAAGCCACAGGTTGGCGCCCTACCATTCCTTTTGAAAAAACTTTAAAGGATCTTCTAAACTACTGGCGAGAAAGAGTTTAGTTAAAAGTTCAAAGTGCAAAGTTAAAAGTTGAGTTTAAAGTTCAAAGTTTGTATTGATACACAACCCCCAATTTTTAAATGTAACTTTGCCCGCCCGCCTCGCCTGAAGCGAAGCTTGTGAGCGGGCAGGCACTTTTCACTTTGAATTTTGCACTGATTTTATGCGTATCCTTTTTATCACACGTAAACATCCTCCTTCTGTCGGTGGAATGCAGAACCTGTCCTATAACCTTATTCAAAATTTTCTGAAGCAAGGCAGAGAAAGGGGCGACCAAATAGAGACAATTATTCTTAACAGGAGTCAGTGGCATTTATTTTGGTGGTTTCCTTATGCTTTATTCTTAACGCTGGCGAAGGCAAGAACAATGGATATTGTTCATTTGGGCGACCCCGTCCTTTCTTTGATTGGTTTTTTAGCGCGTGTGTTTTACCATAAAGCCGTTGTGGTGACGATTCATGGTTTGGACGTAACCTTTAATCTCTTTTTATACCAGTGGTATTTAAAGCTTTTTGGTCGAAAGTTTGATCGTTATATTTGTATTTCCAGCTATGCCCTGGAAGAAGCGCGAAAGGTGGGTTTTTCTCCTTGCGCGGTGATTCCTGTTGGCGTGGACACAAATAAGTTAAAAGTTAAAAGTGCCCGCCCGCAACGCCTTGCAAGCTCGGCTTGCATGGCGGGCGCGGAAAAGTTAAAAGTTTTAAGAATTGCTTTTTACAAAAAATATAATTTACCCCGAGACCAATATTATTTGTTGACCGTTGGTCGTTTGGTGCGGAGGAAAGGAGTATATTGGTTTATTGATAGAGTGTTGTCTACTTTGTCCCCCAATATTATTTATTTAGTGGTTGGCGAGGGGCCGGAACGAGAGAGAATTAAAACCTTGATTCAAGAGAGAGGTTTAGAAAAAAGAGTTTATCTTTTAGGTAAAATTTCTGAAGAGGATTTAAAAATAGTTTATAGCCTCGCTGATTTATTTATTATGCCTAATATTAAGGTCCAAGGGGATGTTGAAGGGTTTGGGCTTGTGGCTGTGGAAGCGGCTCAAAATGGTCTACCGGTCATTGCCGCGGGTATTGAGGGTATCCGTGACGCAGTGATTTCGGGACGTAATGGTATTTTGGTGGAATCAGAAAACTCCGCTGCTTTTCAAAAAAAGATTTTGGAGTTCTTAAGGAACCAGGAATACAGAAAGAGTTTTGGTGACCAGGCTGCTCAATTCACGAGGGAAACCTATGATTGGCAAATAATCGCCAAGCGGTATTATGAGGAATTTTTAAAGGTAATTAGTAGTTAGTAATCAGTAATTAGTAATCGGTAATCAGTAATTATAGACCTTTTACAAAATAACCTTTTCTACTGCAATTGCCAGATTTCGGCTGCAAATGTTTCAGGGCTCGTCGCCGTATTTTAGCCAAATACGGCTTCCTCACCCTTCAACATTTTCGCTCGAAATCTGTCAATTTCTTAACGAAAAATTATTTCGCAAAAGGTCTTATGAAAATTGCCATCATCTTCCCACGGCTTTCTGGTCCTTATGGTGGGGAAAAAATATTGATTAAGGTGACTGACGAATTAGTGAGGTTAGGGCACGCAGTCACCCTTTATGTTTATGAATATAATGCGCTCTGCGCGTCTCATCTTGATCCGCGTATTACGGTAATCCATTCACGGGCATTTAAATTCGGACGGCATAACCTAGATACCTTTCTTGCTTATTTGGCGATGCCTTGGGTGGCCAATAAGATTCTGTGTGATTATGAGCTTATTTTGGGAATGACTTGGCAGGCGGCTTTTGCACTGTGGTGGCTTCGCAAGGTGCGCAGATGTTTTAGTCAAACCCCTTTGGTTTATCATTGTTTTGAGCCGCCGCGTTTTATTTATGATCTTCAAACCGTGACGGGCAACTCTTTACTTGCTCGTTTGACTGCTTTTTTTGTAAAACGGATTGACCGCACAAGCGTGCGAGCGGCGGATGTGATTATCAGTATTTCTGACTATATCCAAAAACAAGTGAAAAAAGTTTATAACCGCGATTCAGTGAAGATTTATCCGGGCGTGGAAATTGAACGTTTTCAGAGATACACGCGGAGAGAGGCCAGGGAGATTTTAAATATTCCTTTGGATCGGGAAGTTTTTTTGTCAATCTCAAAGCTACATAAAAGAAAGAGGCTGGATCAAGCCTTAGAAATTTTTCAAAGAAGAAGGAAGGACCAAAATTCAGCATTCTATATCGCGGGCCAAGGTCCTGAAGAGGATAATCTGAAACGTTTAGTTAAGCAAATGCATTTGGAAAAAGCGGTCAAGTTTATTGGCGTGGTTTTAGGGGAAAAGACGGTTCAATATATGGCGGCGTGCGATTATTTTATTTTTACTGCTTTAAATGAACCTTTTGGTATCGCCCCCTTGGAAGCTAAAGTGGCGGGCGCGAAAGTGATTCCCCGAGAGCGCCCCTATCCTATCCTAAGTTGGCAAGAATCGGCAGATAAGATGCACAGAGTATTTTTAAAATTAGTAGCTAGCCGCCCGTAACTACCTTACTCTTTAAATAAAAGCTGGCGAGGTTATAGTAATTATAAATATGAATTCCTTAAATCGTCCTAAAAATTTAGAAGACACCATCCAGGAATTTTTTTTGATATTTACTATTTTTTTCTTTATTCTTTTAAGTTTTGCCATTTTAGGGATTTTTTTCAGATGGTTGGTTTTTTTGGCATTCTTTTTGTTGTTGATGGCGATAGGAGTGAGAATTTGGTATTTGAGGTCCTTCCGCCATATTTTGATTTCGCGGTGGCACAAGGGAATTTTGCTGCTTTTAATCATTGTAACTTTGTTCAACGCCTTTTATCACCACAGTATTCCTTCTTCGCGGGATAATATCGGGTATCTAACCGCCGGCGTGATGCTGGCGAAAGCAGGGAAGCTGCATTTTCAGGATATAATTTCCCGCCCTTATCACCCTTATCGCGAAGTCAATTTAGGTCAAGACGTGGTAACCTCGCAGTTTTTGCCGGGTTATAACGCATTTTTAGGATTTTGGTATCACTTGGGGGGTTTGAATTTAGTCTTTTGGGGCAACGCCATTTTATTTTTTCTTTTTTTGGTATGCCTTTATGCCGTAGCTTGTAAAATTACAAGACAAAGAAAAATAGCCTTATTGTCTTTATTTTTCACAATTACATTTTTTGCCTTTTTATGGTTTCCGCGGAGGACAAATTCCGAGAATTTATTTATGGTTTTGATTTGGTTCGCGATCTGGCTTTTTTTAAGGGGCATAGAGACTAAAAGTTTGCGGCGGCTTATTTGGGGTTTCTTGCCGGTTTCTCTCACGATTTTAGTGCGGGGGGAGGGGTTACTTTATCTGGCGACTTTTACTTTAGCTTTCTTATTCGCGCTTTGGAAACTAAGAAGGCAGATTAAAAAAGAAAGGTTATCCTTTTTAATTTTCCTTTTTCCATTAGCTACTATAATTCTTTTTCTCCGCTATGTTGTTCTCTATAATGGGAGTTATATTTGGGGTCACGCCGTGTCTATTTTGTACAACTTGGGTGATTTTATTGTCCTCTGGATTCCGGTTAATCTTTTAAGTATTATCCGTTACGCTGTTCTTTATAAAGTTTTTGTTTTCTTGGGTTTGATTTTAGCCGCGGGAATGATTTACGCGGCTTATCGTTTTAGACTGCGTATTTTAGTATTAGCCCGGAAATTTTCCCTGGGATTCAATAAGGGACAATTTTTGACTGCCGTAGTTTTAACTTTTTTACTCGTTTTTAACCTTATTTTAATCTCTCATTATCATTGGCAGGAATTCGTGAATTGGCAGACCTATCGGATTCAGTATGTTTTTATTATCTTAGGGGAATATTTTTTACTTCCTTATTTTCTTGTTTTTTTAATAAGACTTTGGGAGCCGCGGTTTTTAGGGAAAGAGGCCTATTATGTCGCTCTGATTTTTCTGCCCATTATCATTTTTATCCTTGACCCTTTTGTGGGATTGGATCAGCCTTGGTTTTTAAGGCGTTTTTATCCCACTCTAATTCCATTCCTTTTTGTTCTGGCCGCCTGGGGATTATTCAATTTAAAACTGGGAAAGAAGGCCAGAACGGCTATCATTGTTTTGCTTTTAGCGATGAACCTTTGGGTTTCGTTACCGGTGCTGTTTTTCCGAGAATATCAAGGAGTGCAAAAGGAATTGGAGAATTTAGCTTCCCGTTTTGAAAAGGATAGTTTAATTTTGATGGATCCGGGTTGGCAGTGGCAGCAGTGGGGCTATGCTTTGCATTATATTTATGGTCGTGACGTTTTGCCCGAGTATGATCGGTTCTCGGCGGAAGAGATGGAAAAACTGATCCAAAGTCATGGGCAAGTTTATGTCATCAGTAAAAAAGGGCCAGAGGAGGAGAATATCATTGATTATCCCGGTTTTTCCCAGGAGAAATTGCGGTACCTTGATGAAGTCAGGCTTTTTTATCCTGTACTATTAAGCACGACCAATCTTACTGACTATATTCAAGACAAGGAAACCGCGGTCAGCACAGTGACTCTTCTGCAAAAGTATCAAGAGGCTTTGCCGCGAGAAAAGGATATTGAGGATGTCACGCTTTATATATATCGGTACAAATAAGTGTAAAGAGCAATGATCAAAGATGTAAGTAAGGTGTTGCAGGCGGGCAATGTAAAATCTTAGGATTTTATTTAAAATTATTCTAATTAACCTAATTGTTCTAATTATTCTAAATAAATCCCAATATCTAATGACCAATGTCTAAAAATGGATTTTGGTTATTCAAGATTTGGTCATTGGTCATTTTTTAGGTTAATTAGGTCAATTAGAACAATTAGAATAATTTTTAGATATGTCTTCCCACAATTTAAAAATTGCTATCTTTTCTAACACTTTTGGTCCCAAGGACGCGATGGGTCAGCACGTGCATTTGATTAAAAAAGTTTTTCCGGAAGCAGAAATCTTTTTAGAACGCGGGAATGAGGATCCGCAAATCGCAACCCATACTTATTATTTCATTAAGCGTTATCCTTGGATGAGTTTGTATATGTTGGAATGGAGATTGGGGCTGCGGTTGAAGGCGCTGGAATGGTTTTTGAGACCGCTTGAAAAATTAGCTTTCCAGCACGAGGCAAGGAAGTTTTTAAATTATGATATTGTCTTAGTGGAATGGGGTCTTTACCATAAAGCCATTCATCTTTTGCCATTCTTGACGCATTTAGAGAAAAGGCCGCGTTTGATTTTTGACTATCACGGCGTGACACCGCCAGAACATATTTTATCGCGAGGGAAAAGACTGATTGCCCAAAAAACGATTGAGGTCACGAGAGAGGGCGCGGATTATGCGGATATCTCTCTGGTGCGGTCACAGTTTATGGCAGAGGAGCTAAAAGGTTTTGGTCATCCCCGAAAAATAGTGTTAAATCCCCTGCCATTTTTAGGAGGAGAGTGTCGAGATGCACATCCCGCGCAATTGCGCCACAAATATGGACTAGAAAAGAAGAAAATTTTGCTTTATATTGGCCGCATCTCCACTCATAAAAATTTGGAAGTGGTGGTTAGAAGTTTAGGGAACCTTTCGCGGGACGATGTTTATTTTATTGTGGTAGGCAACAATCGTCACCGTTCTCTAGCCGCGGAAAAAGAAAGATTATTCGCTTTGGCGCGGGATTTAAGAATACCGCATCGGATTATTTTTACGGGTGAGGTATCGCAAGAAGAGTTAGTGAGTTGGTACCGCGCTTGCGATGTTTTTGTGATGCCAAGTTTACATGAGGGTTTTTGCTGGCCTTTGGTTGACGCAATGGCTTATGGAAAACCAGTTTTGGCTTCGCGTTATGGAGCCATTCCGGAAACTTTAGGCGAGGCGGGACTTTATTTTGACGCGAAGAATCCTAAGGATTTGGCGGAAAAAATAAACCAAATATTGGAAGATCAGGACTTGCGAAACAGACTAGCGCAGATGGGTAGGGAGAAGGTGAAGGAGTATAGTTGGGAGAGATACAAAGATGTTTTAAAACAATTGGTCAGAAGATAATTTTTAATTTTCAATTTTTATTAAATTTTCAATGAATCAATTTACTCTATTAGGGGTTCAAAATTTCCAAAGGTTTGAAAATTTTGAAATTAGAAATTGAAAATTATAAATTTTCCATGAATATTATTTTTTTAACCAAATACTTCCCCCCTGATTCTATCGGGGGTGGTGAAATATCGGCTTATTATCTGGCGTTAGGCTTAGCGGGCAAAGGACATCAAATTACGGTGATCAAGAGAGGCAAAAAGAACCGAGATTATAATGAGAGCAAGAATTTAAAGATTTTAGAGCGAAAAAAACTTTTCACCGCAGAGGTGCCGAATTTTGAAAGACGTTGGGCGAAAAAACAGGCGCAAATTCTAATTCAGGATATCCCGCGGGACACGCAGATAATCCATAGCCACGATTTTCATTCAGCATTGATTGGTGCGGAGTTAAAAAAGATTATCCCTTGCCACCCACTTTTTATCGCCACTGTGCGGGATTATTGGCCTGTTTGCGGCTATGGCAAAGTCAAAATAAACGGCGAGGTTTGCCCGGGGTGCAAAAATTTTCGCGATTTTAAGGATTGTCCGAAGGTTGCCCGCGGCAATTTGATCCAGAAATATTTAAGAATGTGGCGGTATCATTATAATATTCCCCAAAGGCAGGAGAGCTTGAAGCAGCTGGACGAAGTAATCTACATCAGCCAGGCCCTACGCGATGAGATTAAAAAATCCCGCAATATCTCTTTTCCTTTTTCCGCAAAAAAGGTAATCTATAATTCTATTCCCCTAGAAATAGAGAATTACACATCGGGTTCTAATGCTGAGGGTAAAACAATTTTATTTGCCGGTCTTTTGGATCTTCACAAAGGCGTAGAATTTTTATTAAAAGCCTTAAGTAAAATCGCCTTAAAGGCTGACTTTCAATGTATTTTAGCCGGCACTGGTCCTCTTTTTGAGAAGTATAAAAAAATGGCAAAATATTTGCGCATTGAAGATAAAGTGAATTTTTTAGGCGCTATCCCCTATCGTTTAATGCCGGATTTGTACCGCAAGGCGGATCTTGTGGTGATGCCTTCCCTTTGGCCTGAACCCTTTGGCCGCACGGCTTTAGAAGGTATGGCTTATGGAAAGGCGGTCGTTTCCACGCGCCACGGCGCTCCGCAAGAATTTATACAAAATAACGAGACCGGAATCCTTATTGAGCCTGGTAATGTTCTGGAGCTAGCCGAGCGCATTATTTTCCTTTTGCAGAATCCCGATGAGCGGCGCAGAATTGGCGAGAACGCGAGAAAAGATGTTTTGGAAAAATTCCATCCCGCGAAAATTGCGGAAGAATACGAAAAGGTTTATCAATATAACGAATAAGGAATAGGGAATTAGGAATCAGGGATACAATTCTTTTTTATTCCTGATTCATGATTCTTAATTCTTGATTCTATTATGCTCATCGGTATTGATGCCTCGCGTGGTTTCTTAAAGAAACGCACGGGAGTGGAGGAATATTCTTATCAAATTGTTAAGGCGTTAATAAAAGTTGATTCTCAAAATCAATACATTTTGTATTTAAATGGCCAAGAAAATGAAGAAGTGGCGCGAGGGATTGTGTGGCCTTCAAATTTTAAATTAAAAAATATCCCCTTTCCGCGGCTTTGGGTGCATCTAGCTTTGTGTATAGCAGCTTGGCGGGATAAGCTTGATGTTTTGTTTATTCCGGCGCAGGCGATGCCGATTTTTTATCCGCGGGAAACGGTTGTCACTTTACATGGTTTAGAATATGAACATTATCCAGAATCTTATTCGGCTTGGCGCAGATTTTATTTGCGTTGGACGACTCGTTTTAGTTTAAAACATGCGGCGAAGATTATTGCTGTTTCGGAAAATACAAAAAAGGATTTGATTAAAATGTATGGTGGAGATGCGGAGAAAATTAAAGTGGTTTATCATGGGTTTAGTGTTTCTGCTCCCACCTCCTCTTTTCTTCCCGCTCAGGGCAGGGGGAGTGTCAGAACCCCCTCCATCTCCCCCTTAGAAAGGGGGAGTGAATTTCCCCTCCTTTCCAAGGAGGGGTCGAGGGAGGTTCTGAATCCTTTTCTTCTCTCCATTGGCCGTTTGGAAAAGCGCAAAAATATTATCAATTTAATCAAGACTTTTGAATTGTTAAAAGGAGATGGCTTCCGCGGTGAGTTGGTCCTTGTTGGTAAGCCTGGCTATGGCTATTCAGAAATAAAAAAAGCGATTTTAAGTTCGCCTGATCAAAAAGATATTATTGAGAAAGGATATGTTCCTGAAGAAGAAAAATGGCAGATTTTGCAATCCGCCGCGGTATTCATTTTTCCTTCTTTTTATGAGGGCTTTGGTATGCCGCTTTTAGAAGCATTCGCCGCGGATGTACCGGTTGCGGCATCCAACACTTCTTCTTTGCCTGAAATTGGTGGTGATGCTTGTGTTTATTTTAACCCCGAGAATGTGGACGATATAGCGCGAAAGATAAGGGAGGTTTTGGCAAGTAACAACCTGCGTCAAGATTTAATTCAAAAAGGTCAAACGCGTTTGGCTAATTTTAGCTGGCAAAAATGCGGCCGGGAGACACTTTTTATTTTAATAAAAAACCGCTCGTAAATTTATTAGAGAGCGGTAGGATTTACAATTTTAACATTGAAAAAATCCAGAATAAAATAGACAGAAGAAAAAAGAAACAGTATTAGTAAAGAGCCGCAGGAATAATCAGCCCAGCATTTAAACAGTTCTGAAATAGGTTTATGTTTTTTATGCCAGGCTCCCAAAAAACATAAAATAAGGACAGTTGAGGTGATATTAGAGAAGTCCATCTTCTCTCTCTCCTTTCTATTCTGTAATTGCGAGAAAAATTTTCTCAATTTGCCCAACCATTTTATTCCAATCATACTTTGCCGCTTCTTTTTTACCCCTCTCACCCATTCTTTGGCGCAAAGGGGGGTTACTAAGCAGTTTATTGATGTAATAGGCTGTTTTTTTATAATCACCTACGGGAGTTAAAAATCCAGCCTCATTGTTTGGTACTAAATATGGGACTGCGGAGTGGTTAGTGGACACAATCGGTAGCCCCGCGGCCATCGCCTCGGCAAGGACAATGCCAAAAGCCTCATATTTGGTCGGCAGGCAGAAAATAGTGGCATTTTGATAAGCGGAGTGCAGATCTTCCCTTTTTATCTCTCCGAGCCAAAGAAGTTTATCCTGGACATTATATTTGATGGCTAGATGAATGAAGGTTTCTTTATCAGCAAAGTCAGTGCCGGCAATAGCAACAATGGTATTGGGATGTTTTTTTAAGACTTCAGGCAGGGCTTTGATTAAAATATCAACCCCCTTGCCATAGCAGATGCGCCCGGCGAAAAAGATAATATTTTTATCTTGTACGTTATATTGTTCAAAAATATTATAAGGAATTTTTTGCTTGAGGGCTGGTTCAATGCCTGGCGGGATAATGATAATCTTCTTGGGTTTGTAATCTTTTAAGATTAACGCCTTTTCAAATTCTGAAATCGCAATAACACAGTCCGCAGCCATAGTTAGGCTGCCGAAAATCTTGCGATAGCAAAACCATTTTTTCGCCTCGCGGCTTTCTAGATAAAAATAAGGGTGCAAAATAAACGGCACTCTTTTGATTTTAGAAAGAAGCCAGCCAATATCCGAGGAATAGTAATAGAAATTGTGGGCGTAGATTAAATCTAGGTTTTTCGCCTGAAGCGCCGCTTTCAGCATTCCCTGAAAATAGGGGTAAGGAAACTTACCCCAGTATTTTGCCCTAAAGCGGCGGACATAGGGAGGACCATTTTGGTATTCTTCTGTGGTTAAAAAGACAGGCGGAATACTATGGCTTCTAAGATTGGAGGTCAAAACTTGGATATTGTGGCCTCTTTTACGCAAACCTTCGGTGGATTGATAAGCAATTTCTTCCGCGCCGCCTGGAGCGGGAGGATAGCGGAGACAGGTGGTTAAGATATTTAGTTTTCTTGACATAGATAATGAGATCGTCGTTGCGAGGAGGAAGGCGAAGCCGAAGCCTGACGACGAAGCAATCTCCTAAAAAAGTAAAGGTTTGTCATCCAAAATTATTTAATTTTATGAGATTGCCGCGTCGCTCTTTGGGGTCGCTCCTCGCTAATAGACGAGAAGAATTTTGCCAATATTTGATACGGGTAACGGATTCATAGAACGTCCCAAACAGCGCATAGACGAAGCCGTGGATGCCATCTTTATATCCTTGATGCCGAAAATAGCGTGAGATAAAAAAGCGCAAGGGGCGGTAAATAAAAAACCAAGCTAAAGACCAAGAATTATGCAGGTTCACTTTAATCTCGCGACCATAACGGTCTTTTCCTATTTTCACCATTTCCCTTGCGTCAATTTCTATATAGCGGATAAATTTTTCAAAATAATGATTGACGGTATCAAAAGAATAATGCAAATAATGATTTTTTAAAAATCCTGAATCTCGGTCTTCGCGCTTGACGATTCTTCCCTCTTTGTCTGCCACTTGTTCGTGAACATCACGCACCCAATGGCTGCCATTATTACGGAATAGTCTTAGGTGCGGGCAGGGATACCAAGCGCCATGGCGCAAAGGGTGGCCCAAAAAATAGGTTTGGAAAGGAATCCAATAGAAATTTTGGGCGGGTTTTTCCAAGGTTGCTAGGATTTCAGTTTGAAGTTTTGGGGTTATCCTTTCGTCAGGATCAATCTGTAAAATCCAGTCGCCTGTTGTATACTGCAACCCAAAATTCCTTTGTTTGGCGTAAGAACTGTCCCATCGGCGCGTATAGATTTTATCGGTATACGGTTTAATGATCTCTTGCGTCCCGTCATTGCTTTCCGCGTCCACAATTACAATTTCATCCGTCCATTTTACGGATTCCAAACAATCTTTAATTTTATTTGCGTTGTTATAGGTAATGATTAAGGTGGAAATTTTAGGCATAATGGAATAAAATTTTTATTTCTTAATTTTTAATTTTTTATTGAATTTTTAATGAATTAATTTTTTTATTACTTAATAAACAACAATAAGTAAATAATTCAATAAAAATTAGTTAAAAAGTAAAAATCAAAAATTATTATTTTCCTGTCTTCTCCAAAATATACTCCCCTATCACCACTAGGGGCGCGATCCAGAGATTAAGTTCAATTAGCTTTTGTAAATGTTCCTCAAACGCCTCCGGAGTAACGGTGAAGCGATAATCCGTTTGGCGACTCGCGATTAAATGATAGGATTCAATCAGCCAGAGATTTTTCCTAGCCGCTCTCTTTGCCTCTTTGTTTAAATCGTTCCAATTCGTTCCTTGATTAGGCACAAAGGATTTGAGACTGAAAAAGTCAATCGGCGGGATATGATTTAATTCTTCTTCCACGCCTCTGCCAATAAGATAATATTTTTTAGCCGTTTCAATCACTCTTTTATTAAAAGCACCTCCCGGGTAAACAATAGTTTTAGCTTTCAGGACTTCATGGGATTGCTTGAGCTCTTTTTCTAAATCCGCATCGGAAGTGTTTTTTAAATTCACATGGTTAACGCTGTGGCTGGCGATTTCGTGGCCGAGGGTTTTAATCTTTTCGGCGATTTCCAAGGAAGCCGTGGGTATTTTTTCAGTTTTTTCAATTGCTCGCGGATTAGCCGCGAAAGCAAAGGTGGCTTTCAAGTTATATTTTTTTAAGATAGGCAGAACATTAACCAATGTTTCTTTATAACCGTCATCAAAAACAAGGGAGCACGCCCCCTTTTTTCTTGAATTTGATTTTTGGGAAAAGATTTTAAACATTATACTAGTTTTAATTTACGGAAGAGTTCTTGATTGCGGCTGACCCAATCCGCTAGTCTTTTTACGCCTTGGTTTACCGAGATTTGCGGCTCCCAGCCGAATTCTTTTTTCGCCTTGCGGATGTCGGAAACATACACCGGCTGATCGCCAGGCCGCCAAGGGGCGAAGCTATATTGGATGTCTTGATCAAGCATTTTTTTGAGGTAGCTAATAAGCTCTAAAAGGGACATTGTATTTTCTGGTCCGCCGCCGATATTGTAGATTTTACCCGCGGTTTTATCAATCATTTTGGTCGCCATCACAAAGGCTTGAATTAAATCTTCCACATACAAAACATCGCGAATCTGCTTGCCGTCGCCATAAATCGTAATGGGGCACCCAAGAGCAGCCGCGATTGTAAACCAAGCTACCCACCCCTGATCTTCAATGCCGAACTGCCTTTTGCCGTAAATGCAGCTTTGGCGGAAGACTACGGTGCGCAAGCCATAGATGCGGCTGTAATCATGGACGTATTGATCCGCCGCGCCTTTGGAACAGCCGTAAGGAGAATGGAAATCCAAAAGGCGATTTTCAGGGATCCCTAAGGGCAGATTTTTATATTCATGACGATCGCCTTTGTCGGCAATTTCAATATCTTCCATGCCGCCATAAACCTTGTTTGTGGAGGCAAAGATGAGGATAGGATTACTTTTGGCGTGGCGGACTGCCTCTAGGACGTTAAAAGTCCCCACGGCGTTAATCATAAAATCCTCATAAGGGTTATTGACCGAACAGGTAACCGCCACTTGCGCGGCGAGATGGTAAACTGCGTCCACTTTTTGAATGAGTTCCAGAAGTTTGCTTTTGTCCACGCGGATGTCCCCGACAACCATCTCCAATTTTTTTCCTTTGTGTTTTTCCTCCAGCCACTTCAGATTTTCAATAGTGCCTTTGCGTGAGAGATTATCAAAAATAATGACCTCCGCATTATTTTGCAAGAGATAGTCTGCGATATTCGTACCAATAAAGCCGGCGCCGCCGATGACTAGAAATTTATTCAACATTGATTTTCTTTTCTCCTCCACTAAATGGTTATTTAAAATATTTGGTTAGCTTTTCCAGGGCGATAAAGAAACCCTGCCCTTCGCGTTGATGACCCCGCCAAATTTCCGGAATCCAGCCGTATTGATAGCCTTTAAATATTTTTTGGATTTTAGCCCAATCTATGTCCCCTTCCCCGATTTGCAATCCTTCCTCATCGGTGCCGTAGGCGTCAGAGATGTGCAGTTCGCGGACATAGGGTTTAATTCTTCGGAGTGCGGCGTAAAAATCCTCCCCGATGAGATTGTAGTATAATTTTGCATGCGAGAGATCAAGAGTGCAATTAATGCGAGTCCGTTTGCAGAATTCCCGAATTTCATCCAGATCCACAAAAATGTTGTCTACCCATTGGCCGCCAAAATACCAAGGCCGGGGCGGCAGATTTTCAGGTAATAATTCCACGCCGCGGCTATCTATTTTTTTTAGTGAATTTTCAAGATTTTTCCAAAGTACCCTTCGGTTTTTGATAGGGTCAATACTCATTCCGCCGGGATGAAAAACGATTTTTGGCTTAACGGGGGCAAAATATTTTTTCATTTCCCTTGCTCGTTCTATGGTTTTTCGCATTATGACAATAGCTTCGTCGCGTAATTCTTTTTCCGGGGAACAAAGATCATTGATGGAGCGGAAATGATATTCGGGAGCGTGGATATAAAGCGCGGCAGGATATTTTTGATTGGGTTTAAATTTGTATTCTAAATCTTTATCCGTAAAATGAAATTCCACCATTTTGGGCTTCAAAGCCATCATTTGATCTAAATTATGAAAACGCACTTTTAGCCCCCAGAAGGATTGAAAGCTTTTACTAAAATTAGGTTGTTTCACTTTATGGATGTCGTTTTCTAAAAAGAGATCATCTTTTTTGAAGTTTTTTTGCGCACGTTTGCCAATTAGTGCATCCAGAAGTTGAGGCGACAAACCTTTGCCTGGGCTTTTGACGGCAATCATTTTGCGACGGATTATTTCCCCTTTTTTTATTTCTTCTGCGGCGACTAGGCTTTTTCCCAGAACCTCGCGGTTTAAGATTTCACCGCGGCTCATATATTTTTTTCCGTCGCCTAAAGCCTGTTCCGCATAGCGGATATCGCGCACGAGACGCTTAAAATCTTGGGCTTCTAGACTAGCGGCGTGATCCGGACCTTTCATGGAACGATCCAGGGTTAAATGGCGTTCAATAATACTGGCTCCTAGCGTTGCGGCGACAATAGACATTGAGATACCCAGCTCATGACCGGAATAACCGATCGGAACATTGAATTTTTGGCGTAGGGTTTCAATAAAGCGCAGGTTTAATTTATCCCAAGGCGCGGGATAAGTGGAAGAGCAATGCAGAAGCGCGAATTGGGCCTTTTTCTTTTCCAAAAATTCCACTGTCTTTTCAATTTCATCTAAATAAGCCATTCCCGTTGCCACAATCATCGGTTTTTTGGTTGCTGCCACTTTTTCCAGAAGCGCGAAATTAGTAAGATCAGGGGACCCGATTTTGTATGCTGGGACCCGTAACTTTTCTAGAAATTCAGCGCTTTTCAGGTCAAATGGCGTGCATAAAAAAGTAATTCCTTTCCGATCACAATATTTTTTTAAGAAAAAGAAATCTTCCTCCGTGAGTTCAAATTCGCGCAGCAAAGGGATCATGTATTGGAAATTTTGCTCGCCTAGATTGGGGTTATCAAGTATTTCCTCGGTATAAATATGTTCCAGGTTTCTTTTTTGAAATTTAACCGCATCGGCTCCCGCGCTAATCGCGACATCAACAAGTTGTTTGGCAATTTGCACCGAGCCATTATGATTGACCCCAATTTCGGCGACGATATAGCAAGGGTGCAGAGTGCCGATTTTTTTATTATCTATGGTAATCTCTTTGATCATAAAATTGAATCATGAATTAGGAATCATGAATTAGGAATTGAATTTTATAATTTATTATTCCTTGTTCCTGCTTCCTGCTTGCCTCATTCTGTTTTGTCTTTCCCGCATAATTTGCGTTGCGATTTTGAAATCCAAGATTGAATCTAAATCCACAGAATCTTCAAGGCTCATTGCCATAGTGACGAGTTTATTTCCGAAAACGCGGTTCTCTTGGAGGATAAATTTCGGTCGGGTGATGTCAATAACCGCGTTCTGCCAATAGATTGGCTCTAATTTTTGCCTGGGCACATCCGGACCATATTTTAAACGAAATGATGTTTTAAGGTAGGGTTCTAAAAATACTCCCTTTTTAATCCGCCACATTTTGTGGGGGTGTTTGTCGCTTTGCGCTACGGTTTTTAAGCCATCAGCATTATAATCAATGACTATTTTAATCGCTTGGTCAATTTGTTCGGCAGTGCGCAAAGGAGCGGTTGGTCTTAAATTAACAACCAAATCCGGTGCGTAATTTTCCTTATTTTTAAGCCACACTAAAGCATGGCGGTACCATTCAATATCTTGGCTTGTGTCGCGGCTAAAACGGCTTGGACGCAGAAAAGGCACTGCACAGCCATACTTTTTCGCCACCGCCGCAATTTCCTTACTATCTGTGGAACAAATCAAGCGGTCAATGTATTTTGACCTTTTTGCTTCTTTGATGGCGTAATAGAGAAGCGGTTTGCCGAGAAGGGAGTGGATATTTTTCTTGGGTACGGATTTAGATCCGCCGCGCGCTGGAATAATAGCTAAAATATTCTCTTTTTTGTACATTAGGGACTTGTCCCTTAAGCTTATTTTTTAAGGTAAGGGATTGACTCAATACTAAAACAATGGTCTAATATAAGCTTTTCTTAAAAAGACCAGTGTAGTTTATTTTAATACATTTTTTCCGTTTTAGCAAGGGTAAAAGAAAAAAGGATTTTTGGAAAAAGAATTATTCCCCGGACTGTACTCGTGAAGCTTCACATTTTTGGAGAATGAGGTTAAAGACCCGCTCGCTTGATTGACCATCCAAAAAGGTGAGCATTTTCTGACAGGTTTTGCGCCGTCCTCCCTGATTCAAATCCGGGCGGACTAGATATTGATTAATCGCCGCGAGGAAGTGTTTTTTATTTTTAACTACTGTGGTTCCCTGCTCCGTAATGATATCTTTATAATGTTCTTTAAAATCGTGGTACACCGCGCTTTTGCGCCATCGCCAAAAGTCAAATGGTTTACCAAACATTACATTGATGGTCGGTGTGTCGCCGAGCATTGATTCTATGGCCGCTGTGGAAGAGAAATTGACCATGAGGTCGCTATGAATCCAAAGGCTCACAAGCATATACATATCTTGATCCGTAGGATTGTATTTGAACAAAGGGTGCGGAGCAGAATCTTTTCTGCCAAAGCTATAACGCAGTTTGACTTTGCATATCCGAGCATACTGTTCGTGTTTGGTAATATCTCCTCCGGGATGAACCGAACAATAGATTTCCACAGGCATTTTTATTTTTTCTTGATCGCGCGCTTCGGCAATGATTTTGACTACATAGGAGATATCGTAAAGTTCAACCGTCGCAATATGGATTAACCTTTTTTTAGGGTTAACATTGAGGTAACGGCATAATTCTTCGCGCGAAGGGATTTTATCTTTATGCCAAAAGTAATCAAGGCGCGGCGAACCAACTATGTGAATTTGGTTGTCCTTGTAGCCAAAGATTCTTTGTGCATGTTCCTTCATCATTTCGTTCCAGACCAAGAGGGTGTCTACCTTGACCATTTCATTTTGGCGGCGTTGCATTTTCCAAATGTTATCCCAGCTTTCTATATAAGTGAATGTCGGAATTTTGCGTTTTTTCGCTTCTTTGAGAATAGGGATATCACATTCATCAAGACCAGTGGTTGTGGAAACAACGAGCGTGGGTTGGTATTGTTCAAAGATAGAAGGTTCCCATGTAACAAAAATAAAACCCGAGCCTTGAAATTCGCGAGTGAGGTCCGGATATCTGCTCATCGGGCTGACAATGATTAATTTTATTTTTTGCTCCCGAATTGCTTGTTCAAAAAAAGGTCGCAACGGTTTAAGAAGCGCGCGAGAGTGAGAGCCCGAGGGAACGGATAAAAAAATGGTCTTCATAGAATATTTTTATCTTTTGGAAGAGGGTAAGCTTTTTTAGCATAGCATAAATTTAATGCCTTTTACAATTAAAATTTTTTAACCACTAAGGCAGAAGAATGTTATAGTTAACATCTTTATGTTTATTTTCTTTTTTGCCGCAGAGATATTATTCCTATTGCGATGAGGAGCAGAAATGTGCCCGCGGAAATGTAGGCTCCTATTTTGACATTTTTGGGTTCAAACTTGAAAACCACATTATGTTCCCCTTGGGTCAGGGCTACGCCGCGAGCAAGGTAATTGGCTCGGTAAATTTTATCTTTTTCCCCATCTATATAAACTTGCCAGCCAGGATAGTAGAGATCACTGAAGATTAAAAAGCCATTGTGAGTTAAATCGGTTTTAATGCTAATTTGATTGGGCGCGTATTGAGTGATTATGGCGTAGGAATCTTGGAGATCCTGACTTCCCTGCAGATGCGGCGTTTCTTCGAATACGGCAGTTTTCAAAGGGTTAAAAGAGGAATTATTCAAGCGCTCTAATATTTTAATATCCTCTGTAATTACTTCTATTTGAGGAACGAGAAAAACACGGGGCAGGGCTTTTTGATTTTCATAAATTTTAATCTCCTGATTGTAGACTAATTTAAAGCCCTCATCTTTAATTTCTTGTTTGGGCGGAGTAAGGATATATTTCACGTTAAAAAGATCAAGAAGAGGAGAATTATAGCGGGTGAGCCAAAGATTGGTGTGAAATTGATTTGTGAGATTGGCGCGGTCATTGTTTTCAATAAAGCTCATATATTCGTCATAGCGCAAGGGGTAGATATTGTACTCCACGCCAATGTCGGCAATATTGTAGTTAGCCAGAGCGTTTGGAAAGATGACATTCCAGCCATCGGTTGAGCTCACACGATACAGGCTGTGATCTTGCTTTAAGAAGGCAACCGGCGGAATTTCTGGGAAGACATCCCTTCGCTTGGTGGGTATAGGGTTATAAAACCAACCAATATAGAAAAGATCCGCCAGGGTAAGGAGTAGAAAAATAATTTTGAGAGAGCCAATTTTTATCTTACGTTGGTAAAATAAAATTAAAAGTGCGGAAGTGGCAGCAAGGAGCGCTAATGGTATGTAAATACTAGTATTAAAAAGACTAAAGTGGTTTTTCAAAATTTGGTACCAATTCAGTAATTCATTCCGGTAATAATTTATTCCTTGCTCTGGATTTGTTTTTAGAAAATATGTTGCGGAAATTTTTTCCCCTGTCTGGAGGAATAAATTTTTGACCCATGGAAGTCTTAAAAATAGACAAAACGCAAGTAAAATTACCAAGACCACGCTAAAACCCTTTAAGATAACGAAAATTCTTTTTTTGTTTGCTTGGGCTTCTTGAAAAAAATAATTCAAACCATACGCGGCGAGGACAGAAGAGGCGAAGACGTAGATAATATTGGCGCGATAGGTATTCCACATCTTGTTTATTAGGGGAAGATGGAGCGCCTCCTTTGCCCAGAGAGGAGTAAAAATTTGAAGTAGAACCAAAAAAAGAGAAATTCCCAGAAAAAATTTGATTTCCGCCTTTCGCCGCGTCCTTTTACTTATGGTTATGAGGGCGAAAAGAAAAGGCAGAAAACCGATATATGGGAGAGAGATGGGAGGGAAATCTAGATAGAGAAGATGGAGGGCGTTTCTTTCTATTTTGGCGAAGGCTTGGAAGTTGGTTTGGGTATCACCGAACACCTGCGGCGCTAAGGCGGTAAGAAGGTGCCAGGGCGTAATCCATTGCGCAAGTTCATTAGGGCTGCGGTGGCCTAAATTTTGGAGCTCAAGCATTGGCAAAAGTTGGACCGCCGCCAAAGCAGACATTAAAATGAAAGGGAGAATAGAATAAACCAAGAGCCTTTTGAGATTTTTAGCGGTTTTGGCTGATTTCGCAAGTTTCACTAAAACATATAAGAAAGCAAAGCCAGTGACATAAAATCCCGTCTGGGGGTGGGCGGCAATGAATTGGAGGCTTAAGAAGACAGTCGCCAGAGCGCTGTAGAAAAACTTGCGGGTCTGGAAGACCTTTTCCAAGCAGAAGAAAATAAAAGGAATACTCCAAAGCGTCTGGGTCATCCAAGGGATTTCAAGCTTCAGCATCACGAGTGTGTTCAGCATATAAGCCAGAGCGCCGAAGACCCCTGCCCAAGCCTTAATTTTGAGGAGTCGCAAGTACAAAAAGAAACCTATACCCGCAAGAAAGATCTTGATGATAATTGACCACGAATAAGCAATTTCCGGGGCAAAGAAGATGAATAACGGGCTTGTAAAACTAAGCATTAAGCTTGTGCTATTGGCAAAGATAGGATAGCCTCCTGTAAGATAAGGCCACCAAAGCGGAAAATGACCCTTTTGAAACTCCGCACCGTAGAATTTAAAGGTGGGAAAATAGACGGTTGAGGAGTCACTACTGGTATAGGGTGGACGTTCCCCTTCAAAAAAAGTGGGCAAATAAGCGCTCCAAGGGAGTTTATCGGATAGCGCTGACATATCCACCAGCACGTGGTCTTCAAAAATCACCTTATAAAAGAAGCCTAGCACTACGAGAAGAATGAAGAGAAATGGCAGAATTTTTTTGAGCATATTGTATATATTCATTATACTAGTTTAAGGCAAATTAGGGGGGAAATCAAGGTTTTAGATATTTCATTTTTTGTCAGTTTGTGCTACCATATGCTTATATTTTAAATAAGCGAAAGAAAGATTTTATGAAAAAATTGATTATTAACGCGGATGATTTCGGCTTATCGCGAAGCGTCAATCGCGGCATTATTGAGTGTTTTCAAAAGGGCGTTGTGAGGAGCGCTACTTTAATGCCGAATATGCCGGGATTTATAGATGCTGCGCGGCTCGCTCGAGAAAATACAGGTTTGGATATTGGCGCGCATTTGAATATTTATCGGGGCAGGCCTGTCTTACCGCCAGATAAAATCCCCTCTTTAGTAAACAGAGAGGGAATGTTTTTGGCTTCTTTTGCTCTGGTGCGGCGGATTTATTTGGGTCAGGTGCATTCCGAAGAGGTGGAGGCAGAGTTTAAAGCGCAGATTGCGAAAATCAAAGAAGCGGGCGTGGTGGTTACCCACCTCGATAGTGAAAAACATTTTCACGCTCTGCCGACTATTGCGCCGGTGGTGGCTCATCTCGCGGCTTATTTTAATATTCCGAGGGTGCGTCTGCCGCGGGAAAAGTGGTCGCCTAAGCATTTATCTGACCTTTTCTTTTCCCAATTCTATAAAATGCAATATTTAGCCTTCCGCTCTAATTTTTTGGCCGCGGAATTTAAAAGACATAAAATCAAATTCGTTGACAATTTCTACGGAATATTATATAGTGGAAAGATTAATTTGCAAGGGTTTCTGAAATTGTTGGAACAGTTAGATCCTGGGAATTCAGAATTAATGGTCCATCCCGGCTATGTGGACGAGGAATTAGAGGATCTTGCTCGCGGACTCAATAATCATCTTGTGGAAACGCGCGAAGAGGAGCTTAAGATTTTGACCCATCCTTTGGTGCAAGCCAAGATTCAGGAACAAGGGATTCAACTGATAAATTATCAAGATATCTAGAATTTTGGTTATTAATTTATGCCGTCTCTTAATCTTTCCATTGTTATTCCGGTATTGAATGAAGAGAAAAATGTTCCCCTGCTCTATAAGCAATTAAAGCAGGTTCTATTTAGTTTGCAGAAAGATTGGGAAGTAATCTTTGTTGATGACGGAAGCTATGACCAAACCTTCAAAATTTTACGAGAATTACATCTTGCGGACCGAAGGGTGAAGGTTATTAAATTTACTCGCAATTTTGGCAAAGCCGCGGCTTACAGTGCCGGCTTCCGGATGGCGCGAGGCCAGATTATTGTCACTATGGATGGCGATTTGCAGGATGATCCGCATGATATTCCCCGTCTTTTAGAAGCCTTGAGCCAGGGTTATGATTTAGTCACGGGCTGGAAAAATACAGGTAAAAGTTCACCCGCTAAATTTTTAGCCTCTCGTTTTTTTAACCGTCTCATCACCTTTTTTATGGGCCTTAAAGTTCACGACTTGAATTGTCCCATAAAAGCTTATCGCGCCGCTGTAGCCAAGCAATTAAATCTTTATGGCGATCTTTATCGCTATATTCCGATTTTGGCGCATGATGCGGGTTATCGGGTGGGCGAGATTCCAGTGCAAAATCACCCCCGTAAGTGGGGCCGAAGCAAATACAAAAGCGGAAAATATTTCAAAAGCCTTTTGGATTTTATCACGATTTATTTCCTCGTTCGCTATTCCCGCAAGCCCTTGCATTTCTTCGGTGTTGCCGGAATAGGTTTTGGTTTTTTAGGGACAATAATCGGCTTTTATTTATTGGCAAGAAAATTTGTTTATCATATTGAAATTATGAAAGAACACGGGCCCTTGCTCGTGTTCGCGGTTCTTTTAATAATCGTTGGTTTTCAAATGGTGAGCTTCGGGCTTTTAGCCGAAATGCTGACAAGGATTTATCAAAGGGAAAATCAACAGGAAGTGTGTTCAGTGGAGAAGGTTTTAGAATAGTATTACAACGTCTTGCATTTTGGCTCCACAGTCCCTCGCTTCGCTCGGGAACTATGGAGCCAACGAATGGCTTTGTTTGTATTAAGAAGGGAGAATTATAATGGAAAATAGTGAAGAACGAATTCAGGTTTTGAACGAAACAGCTATTATGGTTAACCTGGACGTTCCACCGGAACTGCCTTTTAATAACGCGAGCGTTGAAGAGAATATCGGTGGTGGATGGGTTAAGGTTGAAAAACGCGAAGACGGCTTATATATAGATGACCACAAAGTTATTTTGTATTTATCAGAAAAACAGAAGAATGGCCGGATGAGTGGGCGTGAGCTTCGTAAGGAACTTTTAGGAAAGCCCGTGCTCCACCCGAATATTCTAGACGTTCTTATTCTTCATCGTCCAAAGTTTATTCCAGAGGACTGGAAAAAGGGTAAGCACTATTACGTCTTTATCTTTTTCTGGGCAGTCATTTTCCGCCACTCCTGCGGTAGCCTCTGTGTCCGTTGCCTCTTTCTCCGCGATGGCAATTGGGGCTGGGGCTGCTACGGTCTTGACAGTGACTGGAGCGACTTCGAACCCGCGGCGTTGCTCGAAAGCTGAAAGTCTCTTCGAGCCTGAGGCTCTCAGAGCCGAACGGCCTGACGGAGGAAGGGCTAGTACTTTAAGACTTTGTTTCTTGGATCTTCTGGATTTTTGGAACTAAAGTCATTGGAATATTATGCGCTTACAATTTTAGGTCTCACGCGGAAATGCATGAGGTCTTTTTTATTATCTTAAATCATTGATATTTCGTCATTGCGAGGAGGGCCTTTAAGCCCGACGAAGCAATCTCATCAAGCTATATTAATACAGATTTAGGAGATTGCTTCGGTCTCCGCCCAAGGCGGATCCCTCGCAATGACGATACGCCTCGTAATTCATAGTATCTTTAATAGTTTTTCTTTTGATTTTGCATAATTATTTTCGGATAGTTTGGCTGACGCGTGTTGTTGAATATTTTGATAAAAAGCGGGGTCAGAGATTAATTTTTCCGCAAGCTCTATCCCCTGCTTTATCCCCGCAATATCAGGAATGGACAGTTTTGGGAAGAATTCTAATTGATTATTGGCGTTTATGCCGATACTGGGCGTGCCTACGGCGGCGCAATCAGCCTGTAAGCGGCCCAAGGTCCAAGTCTGGTCCATATTAATAACCAGGAAAAAGCACGCCAGTCTCTTTAAATTTTCCTGCCACTTTAAGAAAGGAATAATCTCAAAGCGGGCATGCGCTGTTTCAAGTGGCGCAATATTTGAACGGGGGTAATCTACCACCTGGATTAAAAACTCTGGATATTTTTTCTGGATTTGAACTGCGGCGAATTGGCCAGCGAAATTATCTGTCCGTCCGGTTTCGCCAGCCACGAGAATAACTTTTTCTTTTTCTTCTCTTTTTTTAAAAAACCGGTGGGCATATTCAAAAGGATAGAATTGCGGAAAATAAACTACTTTGGCGGGAAGAAAGGATTGGAGATAATCCTGCGCGTCGTGATTCACATTAATAAAGATATTACAATTATTAGCAAAGGTTTTAAAAGCGCGAAATTCATTTTCCTTTTTCCAGACCTCGCGCAATATTCCTAAAGGACTGACAATGGAACCTAAATAGATCGCGTTGGGATTCACTTTTTTCGTTTTTCTGATTAAATCTGCCATTAGAGGCATAGAGAAGCTGTGCACCAGGAACAAAATAAGATTAAATTTTTTAAGATAATCCAAATTGCGATAAATTGGTTTTCTTTGAATCTTTTCCATGGTCAGATCTAGTTTGCGGCCGAGTTTATAAGAAAGGGTATGGGGATTTTGACGGCGGCGCAAAAAGTTGACCGGAATATGCTCTCCAGAGAACGCCGATGTCCAGCAGCCAAAAGAAGTAGGGTCAATTTCCGTTTCAGGATCGCAAAGATAATTAGGTTTTTCCGGGGTGGGTTGCCAAATTCTGCCGGTTTTAGTGGAATATTCAATACAGGCAAATCTCATTTTTTCTATATATTTTTGGGAAATTTTATTCTTGGACATTGGTTTGGAAAAATTTTTGGTTAATTTTCGCCCGTACCAGTTCTAAAATAAGCTTCATCTCTTTAAGCTTCACTAAATAAGCGCAGAGGAAATAGAGAAAAACACTGGGAATAACGACGGCGAGGAGGGCTAAACTTTGATCCCAAAGACGGGAGCGGTCGATATGGCTATAAATAAGGGGTTTACTTAAAAAGAGAAAGATTCCCATCAACAGGCTTGGCAGCAAAATTTTAAGATAATATTTATCCCAGAGCACCGATTTTATCTGCGGCAAATACCGAGTTAAAAAATAAGAATGAAGGAGGAGAGAAAGAATATTGGTCAGGGAGGTAGCAAGCGCCAGCCCTCCGTGAGCCAAAGGTCGGACCAAAAGAAAATTTAAGGCAATATTAAAAGTAATTACCAAAATTGTAATTTTGACTAAGATTTTAGTTTTCTCAAGACTGTAAAAAACATTTGCTAGAATATTAGTAATACCCGTGGCAAAGAGACCGAGAGTGAAGAAGAGAAGGGCATAAGCCGTGGCTTCTGTATCTTGGAAGGTAAATTCTCCTCTTTGGAAAATAATTTGGGTAAGCGGCAGACGGAGGATGACCAAGCCAATACTTACGGGGATGATGGCAAAAAGAATCATTCTGATGGTGAGGCTAATCGCTTTTAATAATTCCTGACGTTCTCCTCTCGCGATTTTTTCTGCGAAGACGGGAAAAGAGACGATGGGAATAGCGAAAAGAAAAATCTGGGACACGAGTTTCATTATCCTTTCGGCATAATACAAAGCAGAGAGACTGCCGCTTGTTAATTCCGAGGCTAACATACGATTAGTTACCGTGCTCGCTTGAGCTAAAATTGTGGAGATGATAAAAGGGGAAACTAGAATAATGATTTTACGAATGATGGGATCACGCCAATTAAAAGATAAGGAATATCTAAACCCCTGTTTATAGAGAGCTTGAAAGATCACCAGAAATTCCAAAACAGCAGTAGCTAAAAACGCCCAACTTAAAATATAAACATCCAGTTTTTGGCGGAAAACAAGAAGTGCAGAAATCACTACTAATGGTAGAATAAGTTTAATTAAGGCAGGGATGGTGAATTTTTTAAAGGCATACAAGATTGACGTACCGAGGATGGTAAGGATATTAAAAAGAATGGCGGGGAAAAGAATTAAGGTAAGGTTGGTGGTCAATTTTTGCGTCAGGGAGTCAAAACCAGGCACAAGAATTTTCACGATGAGTGGCGTTAAAATCATTCCTAAAACAATGAGAATCACAAAAACGGTGGAGATAATATTGAATAGATTGACCGCAATCTTCCATGCCTCTTTTTCTTTATTTCGATGAATATATTTGACAAAAATGGGCACAAAAACGATGGAGAGGATGCCGACTTGAAGGATTTTAGTAAAGATATCAGGGATCGTGCGGGCGGCAACAAAGGCGTCAATTTCCTTGCCAGCGCCAAAAACATAGGCGGTCAATGTTTGTTGGGCAAATCCTAAAACACCAGCCACTAAGGTGACGAATGTGATGATAAGCGTAGATTTGGCAGCCTGATGATAACGCATAAATTTTATTGTTCCATTGTTCAATTGTTTCATTGTTAAAAACCAAAGAGTAATGGAATAGTGTTTATTCCAGAATCCTTCCCACCCCAATTACCTTTTTACCTATTTTTTTCTGAAAATAGTTTTTTCCATCAATAACAATCGTGTTTTTACTGATGAGTTTTTTGGAATCTCTTTGCAGCGCGTCATGATCCGTGGCGACAATAACAAGATCATAAGCTAGAAGACCGGCTTTTAGCGCGGGTTTAAAACCTAATTTTTTGATTTCTATTTTAGAATAAAAAGGATCATAAACCTGAAAAGGGATGTTTTTCTTTTTTAATGCCAAAGCAACGGTTAAAGCGGGTGATTCGCGCAAATCCTTAATATTTTTTTTGTAAGCTAAGCCATATAACAATATTTTATTCCCGGGATGATAATTGTTGATTATTTTCTGCGTAAACCATTGAGGCATCTCTCGGTTTGTCTTAAGAGCCGCAGAGAGCGCGGGCATTGTTAAGCCATACTGGCTAGCCAAACCAGTTAAATAATGGGGATCGATGGGTATACAATGTCCACCTGTGCCGAGTGATGGCCAATGGGCTTGAAAACTCCATTTTGTGGATGCAGCTTTAATTACTTCCAGCACATCAAGGTTCATTTTTTCGCAAAGGCGCGCAAACTCATTAACAAGAGCGATATTCAAGGCACGGTAAGAATTTTCTAACATCTTGGCGCCTTCCGCCACTTCGGGGCTTTCCACGGTAATAAGAGGCGCTTTAATAAATTTTTTATAAATTTGATAAGCCCTCTCACTACTTTGCTGATCAACTCCCCCGATAAGCTTAGCGATATTTTCAGTTTTATTTCTTGTGCCGGGATCCACTCTTTCTGGAGAGCAAACCAAAGAAAAATCGCGTCCCATTTTAAGCTTTGACCTTTTTTCTAAAATATTGCCGATTATCTCGCGGGTTGTGCCAATTGCGACCGTGGATTCGTTGATGACTACTGCACCCTTTTGAAGATAGATGCCTATTTTTTCCGTCGCGTTTTTAAGCAGACTGATATCTGGCTGAAGTTGCGCATTCACTGGCGTAGGCAGACAAATGAAGACCGCGTTGCATTGCTTTAATGCCTCGAATTGTAAAATAGGTGTCAATTTTTTCTTTATGATAGCTTGGCGGAGAGCTTCTGTAAGACTGGCATCAGCCAAGTAGTTCATTTGTTTTTTTAGCATTCCTATTTTTTGGCGGTCTTTGTCAATGCCAAAAACGGTAAAGCCAGCCTTGGCGGCAAGAACAGCCAAGGGTAAACCTACGTAACCTAAGCCTACCACAGCAATGCGGATAGCGGCATTTTGGGTTTTTCTTACTTTATTTCCCATAATTTTAAGTATTCAAAACAAAAATAAAGAGGTCTTTTTTTAATGATTATACCTCACATCTATAAATCACATTATAATATATTTTTGATTTTTGTTCAAGTATTCTTCTAGAATAGCTTTTTGTTTTGGGCGCTTTGTTTATGATAAGGAATTTTTTATTTTTTTTAGCCTTATTTTGGTGGTAAATTCCAAAAGGTCCCAAATGTATTGTCCCGCGTTAAGTTTAGATTTACCGTATCTGCGATCCGTAAAGGCAATGGGCACCTCTGCCACCTTGGCACCGGCGCGATATAGGGCATAGGCAAATGAAGGCTGAAAGATATAGCTCTTTTTTTGCCAAGGGATGTCGGATAAATCCGTTTTTTGGTAAAGGCGAGTTGTAAAAGCCCTGAAGGAGGGGGTAAAATCGGAGATTTCGCGGACACCCAGCATAGCGCGGCAAAGAAAATTAGCGCCCCTGCTAAAAACATCGCGATAGAACTCCAGCCTATTTTCGCCGCCAGAAATGAAACGTGAAGCTTGGACAAAATTAAAGCCTTGATCAATCTTTTGGATAAAGCGAGGGATATCATCAGGATTATGGGAAAGATCAGCATCAATCTGCATTAAGATATCAGCTTGCAATTTTTCAATCGCGAGATCATAACCGCGTTTCAAGGCGATACCAATTCCTCTTTGTTTTACATCTAGAAGATGAACTTTGGGGTTATTTCGGTTTATTTTTTCCACAATTCTTCCTGTTCCATCAGGTGAATGACTGTCTGAAATAATAATAGAGAGGTTGCATGAGGGGATTTTAGGCTCTTGTTTTAAAACCTCGGCAATGATTTTCCGGATATTTTCCCTTTCGTTATAAGTAGGAATAATGACTGCTAGATTAAGCATATTTTTTTATCTCTCCTCCCCTTACGCTTTTTATACACTCTATAAACAATAAATGTCAAGAAAGAGATTGCCATACTGCCCGCGCTGATCCATAGCCCCGCTTCAAACCAATTCTGGGGCTCATATTCTATTATTAGTTCATTGGTTTTGAGCTTTTGGGGGTCAATATAAAAACCGTTGATTATGGAATATAGAGGAAAGTGGGGAAAAATATCATTATTTTTAGAAAATAAAGAGTTAAATCTTTTTTTAAAATAGCCTTCCTCTTTTTTTTCTTTAAGTTTCCACATTGGATCGTAGCTTTCGGCAAAGGCTAAGATGAAAGGTTCTTCTACTTTGGAAAATGAGATTTTATATTGGGTAGGATTAATCTTTTCGTAGCTTACAGTAGGTTTACTTTCTGTTTTTTCTGATTCTTCCTTATCTTCAGAAAACATTAAGGCATCTATACCGCTAAGAGATTCCTCCTCGAAGAGTTTGAAGTCAGAAATTTCAAACCAAGATTCTTCTTCTAAATTGGGCTCGGCTTTAAACTCTATTTTGATATAATAGGTATTTTCAGGGAGCCCAAAAAAATGTGAAATTTTTTTCTGTTCTACATTTCCCATTTGGTCATTCATTAAGTTTTCTACCTCGAAAGCAGTGCGCTGATAGATAGGGTCATAATCTTCGCCATAAAATAAGATTCTAGCATCTACGCCTTTTAGATTTTCTCCTTGAAATTTATATTCTAGATAGAAATTTTGGTCTTCCTTTACTTTTATAGCATCAGTAATTATTCTACCTTTTCTTTCTGAAACTTGTGAGCCTTTAAGAACTTCAATTTTAGGGATCAGGTTGGAAATTTTGAGATTTTTTTCTCTAATTTCCAAATTGCCTTGGTCCAGAATGAAAAAATTGTTCATTGTTAGAATACTAGTTGGTTTAGTTCTTTGATAAATCGGGACTTTTTCTTTTTGCCCCAAAAACATTTTTCCTAAATTTTGCCAAAAAATTTTTTGTGAAAGGTTTGGGATTAAATTATATTTTTTATTTCCAAAATTAAATAGATTAATATCCTCTATACTTTCTTTCTCCAATTTTTCTATATCTATAATTCTTTCATTTTCATTTAATTGATTATCTTCTTCTATTTTCTCTTTATTATTTTCCTCTTTTTTTTCCTGTGTTTCCTCTTTATTATTTTCATTTATTTGATTTTGATTACCTCTTAGTCTTAGAGAAACTTCATAATTGTTTTTCCGGGGCAGATTAAATTCTAAAGGTTCAATAGTCATTTCCGGGCTGATTTTTTGAATATAGAGGATGCGATTTTTTTCTAAAATGGTCTTGGCTTCCATTTCATATTGTTGGTATTCCCTCATGGGAATCAAAGCGATTAAATTGACAGCATTAAATCCTTCTAAATTTTCAATTTTTAAGAAGTAATTCCCTTTTTTAAAATACTGGGAAGATTTTTCAGTGGTGAATTTATTATTAAGATTTAGTGTCTCAACTATTTTTTCTTGATTATACAAAACCATTTTGAACCTGCCCCCTTTGTTATTTTGGAAATAACGAAGCACAAATAGATATTCCCCGTCTTGATCAATATGTAAGGGTATGTTTATTTTTTCGTTAGGTTTTTCTGAATAAATTAAACTTTTATTAAAATCAAAATCCCAATTAGAAATTTTTAAATCGTCAATAACCCTGTGCCATTCACCGTGCAAAGGTTCTTCCGTAGAAGCTTTATGCCATTCACCTTCCCCTTCTTGTGTGAAAGGAGTTAGATCTATAAAATATTTATCTTTGATTAGAGAAAAAACAAGATCATCTAAGCTAGTATTATTAAAAATAATATTTTTAAATTTTAAATCTTTAATTTTTTTTAAAATATTTGGTTCTTGGTTGACAAAAATTAATCCTTGGTTTATGGGGTTAAAATTTTCTTGGGAATTTAAAATATCCAAGGTTTCCATTCCGCCCACTACCAAGCTTACATTTTCTGGTGCCCAAAATTGAGGAGCATAATTTTTATTCTCAAAAATTTGTAAATAGCTCTCTCTATCTTCATCACAAACTGCAAAATATTTTTTTTCTTGGATATCTCCGGAATTTTTTTCTGTAAGAGTAGATTTTTGGCAAAATAGTCCTGGATCTATCTCTTTTAGATTTATTTCCTTTAAATCCGGATTATCTTTTAGATTATTAAGCAACGATTCACTATAATCTTCAGGCAAATCCTTTCTAAAAATAAGGTATTTAGTATTTAGGACATCAAAGAATTTATCCAGGTGAGAGACGTTACCAATAGCCGTTTCAAAAAATAAATAATAGAGTTTAGAATAGGGCGATAAGGGATTAATTGTAGGCTTTCCAGAAGAGCGGGTGACAAAATCGTTGATTTGACGATCGGATGCCCAGTCTAAAATTCTCGCATCAAATTGCGGTGGCAGCCAAGTAACCTTAAAATCATTTTTTTGAGCGCTTAGCCAGTTATTGATATGATAAAATTCCTCTGGGATTTTTACTGGGACCAACTCATGGAATAAAACTTTATCCACTGTTCCTTGAAGATAAATCCAAAGGGAGAAAAAGCAAAAACCAATGATAATGTATCGGGAATATTTTTTAAGCATATGTACTATTTTTAACTTTTTGCAACTTCTTTTTCATTTTTTCAATCTTTGAGTTTAATTTTTTAATCTTAAGCTCTTTTTTGCGCATTTTTTTAGATAAAAGATCAATTTTTTCCTTGATTTTTTTTCTATAGGTTGTTCCGAAAAATCTTAAAAACAAAAAAGTTAATAAAAAACTATAAGACAGGGCGAGTAAGCCGTTTATTCGGGAGGATTCCCGAAAGAGCCAGCCAAAATTTTTAAGACAAGGAATGTCAAAAAGGAACTTTTGATATAAATTATAATGCCAGATTGGCATCGTGGACATAATGGCCGCAAAAATTCCTAAAATTGAAAAAAAGATTGTATATTTGTTTCTTAAGGAAGGAAATAAAGGGATTAGAAGAATAAAAGGCAGGATAAAAATCAAAATTTTAAAATAAAGATTTAAAACTTTACTTTCTGTAGGTTTTGCATTTAAATTTAAAGTTTGGATAATGGGATTAATTTTTTCTTTTGGTTTTTCAATATATTCTTTGGTCAGCATATAGCCAGGAGTTTGGGGAGTGTTTCTCGCAAAACTTGTTTTAACATAGGGAATGAGCCAATGGCTGGAGAAGAGAATAAAACAGAGAATACAAATAAAGATATTAGCGATATTTTTTAAAAAATTTGAATAATTGAGCCCCTTTAACCCATTCTTCAAAAGGGCATTTAGGATTTCAATAATTATGAATAATCCTAACATTATAGACGCATATACTAAATAATGAGGAGAAAAAGAGATAAAATTTAAAAGAAAAGCCAGAATGACAGCAAAACGCGCTTTTTGGACTTCAATGAGTTTGATAAATATAAGTAAAATCAGAGGAAGAAATAGGTAGGCAATCCAGTGATAAAAATGAGAAATACGGGATAGCGCATAGGGATTAAAGATATAAAATATTACCAAAAATGAGCTGTAAAGTTCTAGATAATTTTTTTGCTTAATAAAATTTTTTAAAATTTTCTTTCCTAAAAAATATAAAGACAGTACACCTATAAACAGTACTTCTGAAATCACAAGCTTTATAGTCAATTCTGCTGACAAATGCAACAAACGATTAAATAAAGAATTGATTAAAACAAATGGAAATATATTTGTTGTTATGCCTTCGGTGAAGCTTCCGTCATTATTCCACAAAAACCATATATTCCCGAGAACCCTTTCTTGCTGGATGGGAAAACTAATATCCCCTATCTCAATCTGACCTTGACTTACTAAAACTTTTTGAAAAAGAACTAAGGTTAGAAAGACTAAGATAGCAACATTGATTTTTTCATAATCTATGTTTCTAAAGGTCTTTAAAGGGATGCGATTATCTTTTTCTATTTTTTGTTTTGTGAGAGATATTTTAGTATAGGTTAAAACACTGATAGCAAGAAATAAATAGGCAAACTTCGCGGCGAGATCAGCCAGGATGAGATCCTTAAAGATCATAAAGATCGGACATAGACTCAGAGAAATCAAACCCAAAACAGCTGAAAGCCTGATTGAAATTTTAAGGATAATGGAACTGACAAGGGCACCAGTGAGCACAAGAATATAAATGGGCGCATTCAAAAGATAGAGCGAGATTAACACAATGCTAAGCCACAGGAAATAATAAGGGAGTGGATGGCGAACCCTAAAATTTTTAATACTTTTTATTACTTTTGAGAACATTTGGATATTTTAAGAAATTGTCTTTAAAAACCGCTGACGCCTTGAATTTAATTTGAAATAGATTGCAAAGATGATCAGTAAGAATAATGTAAGCAGACTAATCCCTAAACAAATATAGATAATATTTTGTTTCTTGAATTCAATAATTAATTCTATATCCAGGGAACCATTCTCGTTTAATTGAACAAATTCCGGGAATGAATTTTGAAGATAATCAAGATCTAAATACCAAGCGTTCGCATAACCGTTGACTTGGAAGTGATATTTTTCATCCAGAGCTCGCAAGGATATTGATTCCAAAAGTTTGCCAGAAGGGATATTATTGTCCTGTGTTGCATTTTGAAAGGTTGGCGATATATACTCGTTGTTTTTATTATTTTCAGTAAATCTGGTTGGATATATTTTCCAGAATTTATGGAATTGGTTGGAAAATATAAGGGGGAAAGATTTAGTAATATTTGAAATTCTGATTTTATATTTATAGGGGAATATTTCTTTATATTCAATCAGAGCGTTATTTTCTGAAGTTTTTTCTAAATTTTGTTGAATAAAATCAGGGGCATTCTTAATATATGCAATTCTTTTATCTTTACTTTCTTCAATGTCTGCTTTTTGAGGAGGGGTATAGACTATACGGTTCGGAATATAAAAGATTGGTAAAAAATTTTCATCTTTAACTTGGTAAAGAGTGATTGCATATTTCCCCTTAAGATCATTTATTTCTTTATATATTTCATACGGCGATCTCACATCATTGGGCAGGGAGTTGACATATTTTGGAGTGAAGAGAAAATAATCTTTTTCTTTGATAAAATTTTCGCTATTCAAAATTTTTTCAAAGAAATGATAGTCATAGTATTCGGTTGTGGAATCCTTTTTGCTATAATATTGATTATAGCGAGAGTCAACATCTCTTAATAGAATGATATTTTTCACATTAAGTATTTTTAGAATTTCCGGTTTCAAAATGGATTCCCCGGTCAAAAGCCCTTCTTTGTAAGTTGGAGGGTCAATATTTCGGATTGATAATATTGGTTTATTAATTAAAGAATAAGGAGCGGGCCAGCCTTGATTGGAACCCTTTTCCCAGTATTGTTTAGTCCCATACACATAATATGGCAAAATGAGCGTCCTATTAATTAATGTTTTGTCTTCTAAATCTTTTTTTAGTTCATAATGATAGCTTGGCACTTTTTCATAAGGGGAAGCCAATGAGCCGTTTAAATGCATTTTATTTAGGTTGTAGGCGGCCATGCTTGGCCAAATTGTATAAAGGAAAGAAAGAATAAAGAGGGAGACAAAAGTGATTTTAAGGGTTTTGTTTTTAGTTCTCTCAATGAGGAGTTTAAGAGCAAAAGCAAGCAATATTGCATAGATAAAAATAATATTTAAATTTACTTTATCGGGGCTTCTTAGGATTGTAAAAATGTTAAAATGAACATAAAAATACTTAAATACCGCCCCCAATGGAGAAGTTACGCCGGCCGCGATTGAGAGCACAAAAAAGAGATAAACATAATAAAATACCAGCTTAGTGTTTTTTTTAATGAAGAAGATGGGCAGGAAGATGAATACAACCAAGGCGTAGGTTAAAAACAGGCCCAGAGGAGTATAGAAGTAATAGTGATAAGGATGATAATAGTCATAATATGCGGCTGCTCTGAAAGACCAGTTGCCAAGCAGACGGATTGCCTCATAATACTCCATTGCCGATGTATCAAAGGTTCGCAGTAATCCACCTTGGATGTTTGTTAAAGTTCCCAGGAATAATTCAATGTCATTATAAAGCCAATAAAGGTTTAATAAAATTGTTAAGAAGATTATTCCAACAATCGTTAAATGCAAGGGAATTAATTTATGATATGCCTTCTTTTTGATTATTTTAATTAAGGTATAAAGGTAATAAAATACAAAAGCGAATAGATAAATATTCGCATAGGAAATGTGGCTAACGCCATTGATTGCTAAAGATAATAAAATACTTATCATCCCTATGAAAAAAATTTGCTGTTTTATACTAACTTTTTTCAAGGTTTGCCTAAGAGCAAGGATGTAAAAGGCAAATGTAAAGGGGAAGAAAGACAAAATGGGAGAATAAATCGGACTGAAAAAAATTATAAGGTGAAAGGGATTATAAACGTAAAATAAAGAGCCCAATATAGAATATACTATATTTAATTTGAATATCTTTCTCAAGAAATAATACATCCCAGCAAGAGGAAGATAATACTGAAATATAAAAAGCATTGACAGATTAGCAACCACATCAGAGTTAAAGATTTTGTACAGAAGGAATTGCGAAAGGTACCAAATTAAGGAAGAAAGAAATGATGTTTCGCCTAAACAATCATGATTCCAGGTAAATTTATGTTTTTGGAAATAATAGTTCCCGAATACTAAGAGAGAGGTGTCGTCACCAAGGCCGACTGCATATTTTTTTACAAAAATTATAAAAATAGCAAACGGTATTAAAAATAATAAGAGAAAGATGGCAAGGCGTTTTAATAATTTATGCTTTCCGAAAAAAATATAAATTTTTTTCAGGTTGCTAATGAAATTTTTCATATTAATCTTTAATCACTGGTAGTTTATAGCGGCGCAAATAAAACCCTTCAGTAAGATAGCGTCAAACATTCTCGCAAAATGAAGCCTCATTGTTCGCTAAGAAGTATTTACTTTTACTATTTAGAACTGTATACTCTTTATTTGATTTTGTGAGTATGCTCAAAATTTTTTTATAGTTCAAGTATCAGTTTTTAATTCTTAAAAGCGTCTCATTTTATATTCATTCATTATTTAAATTTAGGCACCCCGATCATTAGAAAAGTTTTTAATTTGCCAGAATTCCAATTCATAATAGATAGAATTTTTAAATCACCCACTTTTCTTCTCCTTTGGATTATTTTTCTTTGTTTAATAGTATCTTGAATATTAATAATATTCCAAAAAATTGCTCTCCAAACAATTATAAACATTTTAAAATTACCGGAAACAAAGTAAAATAGCGATTCTAAAATATCTTGGCTTATGGATAAGGGAATAATCCAAAACAGGTTTATTAGTCTATAGTTTTTTAACAAATTTCTTAAATTATTTTTATTGACTTCATATCTTCGAAAGGTAGGAATAATATGACGTTTATTTTTTTTATATCTTGTCCTTTCTGACGAACCGCCGCCGAAATGAAATAAATGAGCATTATGACAAATCGCTAATCTCATGCCAAATAAGTGGGCTCTCCAAGATAGGTCTGTATCCTCGCTATACATATAATATTTTTCATCGAAGCCACCTAGTTTGATAAATTTTTTTTTGTCAATCATTAAGGCGCAGCCATCAATGTAAAACAGTTTTCGATAAGGCACACTAATTGGATAACCCAGAAAATCCATCCCCGGGTATTGCTTCTTTGATAAATCAATTTTATTTTTACCTGAAGCTTGCGGTCCAATTAAATCAAAATCGTTTTTATTTTTAAAATCAATGAGCTTTTCGAGCAGATCACTAGGGGATCGGGTATCGTTATTTAAAAGAAACAAGATGTCTCCCTTGCTATTTTTAACCCCGATATTATTAGCGGTTCCAAAACCTAAGTCTTTATCATTCTGGATCACGGTCATATCTTTATAATTCTTTTTTATAAAATCTATGCTGTCATCATCGGAAGCATTATCCACCAGAATAATTTCAAAATTTTTATATGTCTGAGCGTATAAGGAATCCAAACAATTTTTAAGCCATTTTTTCCCGTTGTGGTTAGTTAAAATTATTGAGACTAATTGATTCATCTTATTGTTTTTTAAGGCAGCCATAACTCTATTTTAAATAGTATTTATTGGAGTTTTTATTGATGAGGAGACACATAAGGTTCTAGTAAAAGATATCCATGTCGCGAGTTAAGGCAATCACTTTAGTGACAAGATCGGGATCTCCTCTAAAAAAAAATAAAGTCTGATGTGATGTGCATCTCTATTACCCCACGGGAAGCCTGTGGTTAGCAGGATTCGTTTCCTGTTCATTTTCTTTTGGTTGCGGGATACAATATTTGATTTATATTAAGCCCCATTCGTAGGGTATTTTTTTTGAGAAAGGATCTAATCTTCGGATTTCTTGAGGGTCATGTGAAATTGTCGAGCAGTTGGCTATCAGGGCTTCTTTTTTTCCAAAACCCTGAAAGCCATTCCAAACCAAGGGGGGTACTTTAATGAGGAGATAATTGTCTTCCCCCGTAAAAATTTCCGTTAGATGACCTTTGGTTTCAGAATTCTCTCGGTCATCATAGAGCACTAGCTTTATATTACCCGCGATGACTGCATAATTTAATTCCATTTTTGTATGAATATGCCATCCCTTGATCACTCCCGGATATACGCTAGAAAAGTAAATTTCCCCAAAACCATTAAATTCCTTGTCTTCCTTTTTGAGCATATGCAAAATGCGTCCCCTTTCATCAGGGATTATATTTAATTTTTTAATAATTACTCCTTGGATCATCTGCCCCTTAATCCCGGAGATTTGTTCATCCATTGCCATTTAGATAATAATAATAAGTTTTTTCTAGACCATAATCTAAGTTATAAAGCGGTTTCCATTTAAGTATTTTTTTTAATTTAGAATTGTCGCAATTTACATAGTAAACCTCATTTTCAATATAAGGTTTCGCTCCCCAAATGATATTAAATTTTTTATTAGCAATCTTTTCGATTTTTTTTGTTATTTCCTTAATGCTGTATGCTTTGTCGTAACCTACGTTAAAACCCTCAAATTTAACAATTTTATTAAAATGTTTCAGCGCACAAAGATAAGCTTGGGCGATGTCTTTGACATAGGTGAAGTTCCATCTCTGTTCGCCGCCAGAAAACTCGATTTCCTCCCCTTTATTGAGAGATTTAATCAGAAAAGCCATCAGTTTTTCGTTATCCCGATCACCAAAAGGGGCAAATAGTTTGAAATCGATCACTTTAAAATTATAACTATTGGCATAGTACTTTAAAATTTCTGCAAAAGATAGTTTGGTGGCAGCGTAAAGATTATAAGCACATTTTTCATCCTCTTCTTTAAGGGGGAGATTTTTCATCTTATATTCGGAGAATGTGCCAGTATTGATAAAATATTTTACCTCCGCTTGAATAGCCAATTGACAAAGAAGGGAAGGAAATTTGACATTTGTGTCAATCATCTCTTCCACTTCGTTAAGATTATTGTGCTTCTTAATATATTTCGTGGCGAGATGGATTATACAATCAATATGGCTTTCCTTAAAAATTAAACCTAATTCATTTTTGTCGGAGTAATAAATTTTAACTGCACGGCGGAAGGGCTCTATTCGTGTATTATTGGAGGCAGAGTGCAATAAGGCAATGACCCTGTAATTTTTTTTCAATAAATTTTCTAACAAGTGAGAGCCAATAAAACCGGCCGCTCCTGTAACTAAGACTGTTTTTATCATTTTTTTAAATTTTTAATGTTTTTATGGCCATTATCCAGTATTAAAATATCCGTTGATTTGTCTTGTTATATAAGCTTGCATATCTATTTTGTTTGAGTAGAACAGAAAATTTATTCCCACAACTTGCTGCGGATGAGTAATTTATTATCCTTTCGTAAAAGTATCTAAAATTCTCGTATTAATTTTTTGTTTGCACAGGCAGGTCGCTAAATAATGAAGCCCTCAAGGAGGTCATGCTCCTATTTTTTATTGGCCATTTTGTAATTCGTCATTTCTTCTATGTTTTTTGGAGGATATTGGGGGTATAGACTAAGATAACATCTAATATTTTCTTATTATGATTTAGACCAAACACGATTGGTAAGCATTAATGATTGTTTTTATATTTTTTTCTTCACTGTAATTTTCTAAGGCAAATTTTCTGCAATTAATACGCATTTGGTCAAGATTTTTTGGATTTTGGCTTAATTTTTCAAGTTCATGGCTTATATTTTTTATGTGGGGACGCATTATGAACCAAATTTTTCCATGACCGCTTTTAATATTTAATCCCACTTTTCTCTCTTCACCAAAATATTTAGTCCGATCAGGTAAAATAGGGGGTACTCCGCAACTCAAAGCATGCATTGTTACACGACCGACGTAATCTTGATCAACTGACCCCCAGAGCAGTAAATCAGCCGCTGAAAGCCAAAAAGGGATCTTCTTGTTTGGTACGCTGCCGAGATAGTGAACATTTTTGTGAGTAGCCGCTAATTTTTCCACCTCCATCCTTAAGGGTCCGTCACCAATAATAAAAAACTGAATCTTTTCTGATGTTTGTTTAATGATTTTTATTACTTCATGCACACCTTTTTCTTCAGTTAGTCGGCCAATAAATAAAACCATAAAACAGCCTTGCTGAAGATTTAGTTTATTTCTTATCTTAATTTTGTTTCGGGGTTTGAATATTTTAATTGTATCAATCCAACAATGACAAATTTTTATTTTCTTGGCTGAAATACCCAGAGAAATTAAACACTGGCCGCATTTTTTTGATAAAAGAGTAATAATATTAGCTTTATCTAGGATTTTTTTAGCAAATTTTGCTGATAATGATTTTTTTTTAAATTTATATATTGTGTATAAACTAATAATGGACTTTTTTGAAAACAATTTACCGATTATACCCGCTGCCAATCCTGCGGATAGACCATGGCCATGAATAACTTGAATTCTTCTAGAAAGAATAGTGGTATAAAAAACGCTAAAAATAAAAATTCCCAGAAACAGATAAAGAAACTGTAAGGCTGGATATTTTGTCAATCTATAGAATAAATTAAATTTTATCCATGGCAGGCGAAAGATTTGCAATCCCAACTTTTTTTCGTAGAGAGGAGCTTTAAAGGAAGAAGTTAAAGGGGAATAAGTAATAACGATAGTCCTCCATTGTCTTTTTGTCAATCCTTGCACTAAATCATCTAAATAACTCTCTACACCGCCTATATTTGGGCTAAAAAATGGTGATAGAATTAAAACTGATTTGTTGTACATTGAGCTTATCTCAAAATTTTTTTAATGATGCAGATTATCTTTTAAGGGTTTGGCGGGAATACCGACCACAGTAACGCCCGCGGGGATATCTTTTGTAACCACAGACCCAGCTCCTATAAAAGCACCCTTACCTATTGTGATGCCTCCTAAAATGATTGCCCCGCTGCCAATAACAGCTTTTTCTCTGACTAAAGTAGGTAAACATTTCCATGTTTTTTTTAAAGCATTTTCCACGGAAGGACATTTGTCATTAATAAAAGTGACATTATGTCCGATAAATACATCCTTCTCTATCGTTACCCCGCTACAGATAAAACTATGGGATTGGATGCGGCATCTTCTGCCAATTTTTACATTGTTTTGAATTTCAACAAAGGGACCGATCATACAATTATCTCCAAGCTTACAGCCATATAAGTTGACAAAATCATTGATTTTAACATTTTGACCCACCAAAACATTTTTAATACTTTGCTTTGGGTTATTTTCAGTGAGCTTTCTCATATTTTTAATAAATTTTTGGAAAAGAATTTTTTTAACTCCACTTTAAGATAATCGATCTCTTGTTTTTTTAATTCTGCATACATTGGCAAAGATAAAATTCGTTTGGATAATTTTTCTGCTATGGGAAAATCCCCTTTTTTATATCCCAGTTCTTTGTATGCTTTTTGCAAGTGAATAGGCAAAGGATAATGAATTCCGCAAAAAACGCCTCTCTCTTGTAAAAATTCCATCATCTCGTTACGTAGATCTGTTTCTATAACAAATAGATGAAAAACATGTTTATGGTTTTTTTCAATCATGGGTAATTTTATAGGCAAATCCTTGAGTTGTTCTATATAGTATGCAGCTGCCTCTCGTCTTTTTTTATTCCACTCATCCAAATATTTTAGTTTTACTGCCAAAATTGCCGCCTGAAGAGCGTCCAGTCTTGAATTAGTGCCTTTTTCCCAATGAACATATTTTTCTTTTTGTCCATATTCTCTTAATCTTTTAATTTTTTCAGCCATTTTTAGGTTGTTAGTCACCACTGCCCCACCATCACCATAAGCTCCTAAATTTTTTCCAGGATAAAAACTAAAAGCCGCAGCAATGCCAAAATTTCCTACCTTTTTGTTTTTGTAAATTGCTCCGTGTGCCTGGCAGGCATCTTCAATGACAGGCAGTTTATACTTTCTGGCAACTTTTAAAATTTCATCCATCTCTGCTGGCTGTCCGTAGAGATGCACAGCTATTATTGCCTTTGTTTTTGAAGTAATTTTTGGCTCAATTGAATTTGTATCAATGTTGTAACTATCTTCATCACAGTCCACAAAGACAGGTTTGGCCCCGGTCATACTCACAGCTAGGGCTGTGGCAATAAAAGTATTAACTGGCACAAGCACCTCGTCCCCTTCTTGAATATTTAAAGCTTGGCAAATAAATTTCAAAGCATCAGTGCCAGAATTTACCGTCACGCAATACTTAGCCCCGCAATATTTTGCAAACTCTTTTTCAAAAGTTTGAATCTTTTCTCCTCCGATAAAAGAAGCAGTATTCAGCACTTCTCGGATAGCGTGATCAATTTCTGATCTTATGGCTTGATATTGTCTTTTTAAATTAACAAAATCAATTTGCGTAAATTTATAACAATTTATATTTAAAAGTATCACCCTTTGTCCATTCTTTGTCTGTATAATTTAATAAAGCAGCAGTTTTAGAAATATTTTGAAAGACATGGGCAATTTTAGGGCCAATTTCCAGACGGTTATATTTGTTAGAATTCCCATTTAAGATTAATTTTTTTTCTTCTCCCGTGTTTAGATCTTTGAGATGGACCCTTAGTTGGCCTGAAATAATACCAAACCACTCTCTCCATCTTTTATGATAATGATTTCCCCTTATTATATTTGCCTTATCAAAGGTCACAAAATATATTTGGCCAAACTCTCTGATCTTTTTGTTTAATTCTCTGCGTTGTAAAAAAACGATTAATTGCCCTCGGTCATCATTATATTTTTCCAATTGTTGAAGTTGAAAATCCATAATCAAGTTAGGATATAAAAGATATTTCAAACCAGTTTCCCTTTTTGCAGTTTATTATGCGCTTTATCAATCTATTAATTTTTCTAACTCACCCCATCTTTTCACATCTAGGATTCCGATTTGGAATTTGATCTCCGGTTTCCATTTTAATATTCTTTTCACCTTTTTAATATCTGCATAGTAATGTCTCACATTAAAAGCCACAACTTTAATTTTAAGCGGTCCACCTGAGCCAATATTGAGAGTTTGAAAATTAACTTCGTTTTTTTTCAGCATCAAGACACTCGCCCTTACCAGTATTGAAATATCTGTTGATTTGTCTTGTTGTATAAGCTTGCATATCTATTTTGTTTGAGTAGAATGTTTTGTACCATAATAAGGTTTCCCGGATCGCCTTGGCAACATTCAATTTGGGCTTCCATTTAAGGTTATGAATCGCTTTGGAGTTGTCTAATTTCAGTATTTTAGTTTCGTGTTTTGAACTGTCTTCACTGACGGTGAAGCTCCCCTTCTTCAAAAAATCAATTGCCATATTGACTACACTAACGACATCCAGCATACTTTCATTTTGAGGACCAAAATTCCAAGAGCCCATCTTGTCCGTATGACCTTCATATAAGCTTTGAGCCAATAATAGGTAGCCCCTTAATGGTTCCAGAACATGTTGCCAAGGGCGAATGGCGTCGGGACTGCGAATAACGAGATTCTGATTGTTGATAAAAAAGGCTCTAATTAAATCCGGAAGCAGCCTGTCTTTATTCCAATCTCCTCCACCAATAACATTGCCGGAACGCGCGGAAGCAACCAGAGGATAATTTCCGGCTTGATTATTTTTGAAATTAAAGAAGGAGCAAATATGAGAATTCACTGCCAAGTCCGCGCAAGCTTTGCTGTTACTATAGGGGTCGTAACCTCCAAGCCGGTCATCTTCTTTAAAGGCGACATTTTTTTCTAAATCCTGATAAACCTTATCAGTGGTAATAATAATTCCTGCTCTAATATTATTAAGGCGGATAATCTCCAACACGTTGATTGTTCCAATAACGTTGGTTGTGTAGGTAGAGCGGGGATTATCATAAGAGTTTCTGACCAAGGCTTGAGCGGCAAGGTGAAAAATGATATCGGGTTTGAATTTTTTCACTATCCGATTAAGCTGGTGGAAATTTCGGATATCAACTTGGTGATGTTCTATATAATCTTTTAAATTAAGGATGTTAAATAGATTAGGATTTGTGTTTGGCGTTAGCGCACAGCCGCAGATTTTTGCGTCCCAATTGAGAAGAATTTGAGTCAACCACGCGCCTTTAAAGCCAGTATGTCCCGTGATTAGGATTCTTTTGCCGCGAAAGAATTTTTTTAAGCTTTTTTTCCCCATCACTTAAATTGTAATTGATATAATTAATCCCATATTTTCCAGGGGGCATTGCCGCTTTCCCACATTTTATCCAATTCTTTCTTGTCATATAGTTTATCCATAGGTTTCCAAAAGCCATGATGAGGAAAAGCATAGAGTTCATTGTCCTTTGCTAAATTTTCCAAAGGTTCTTTTTCGAAGACTGTATCGTCGCCTTGGATATAATCAAAAACCTTGGGTCCTAAGACAAAAAAGCCGCCATTAATATAAGTTTGATTATCTGTTTTTTCGCTAAACTTTGTTATTCTGGATTTTTGGTTTAAAGACAAAGCACCAAAACGTCCTTCGGGGATGACGGCAGTCAGCGTAGCAATTTTAGCGTGTTTGCGATGAAATTTTAAAAGTTTCTTAAGGTCAACGTTCCCTACCCCGTCTCCGTACGTGGCCATAAAAGTTCCTTTGCCTATGTACTCCTTGACTCTTTTAATACGGCCACCAGTCATCGTATTTTCGCCAGTGTCAACTAAAGTTACTTTCCATTGCTCACCGCGATTTTTATAAAATTTGGTCTTCTTGTTTATAAAATCAAAAGTGACATCGCTATGGTGCAGGCAATAATTATTAAACCATTCTTTAATATAATATCCTTTATATCCTAAGCAAACTATAAAGTCATTCAATCCAAAATGAGAATAGATTTTCATGATATGCCATAAAATCGGCTTATCTCCTATTTCCACCATTGGTTTTGGTTTGTTGACCGTTTCTTCACTTAAGCGGGTTCCGGTCCCTCCGGCTAAAATGACTACTTTCATTTTGTTTTCCAATAATGTGTTAATTAAAGGTAAAAAATAAGAATCATTTTTTTAATGCAAGGCAAGCTGCTGCTTTTACTTTAGAGTTGTGGAAATAATCCCCTTACTGTTATAAATGGAAATCAAATTTTTTGTCATCCGTCATAGTATCCTTCTTTAAAACAATATGTTTAAGACAAAAGCATTTTTTTTCTAAACACAATCATTTGTCCTTTTGGCATAATGCCAAAATAGCCCTTATTCCATTTATAATTTACTAATTCAAAATTATGCTTTTTACAAATATTGATAAGTGTTTTTTTAGTCAAGAATCTAATATGGGGATTATTCGGATAAAAGAATTTATCCCAAAAAAATGTAGCAATGATAATTTTTTTCAATAAATTAAAATCTGTGGTTGTAATACAAAAGAAACCATTCTTTTTTAACACCCTATTAATTTCCGATAGACATCTATCAATATCTAATAAGTGCTCAATTACTTCTACAGCGAAAACAGTATCAAAAGAATTATCTTGAAAGCTTAAACTTTCAAGATCTTCTTGTTTAAAGATTAAATTTTTATATTTATTTTTTCCGATTTCTAATGCTTTTTTTGATAATTCAGAGGCAACAGCCTTTTTTATAATTGTGGTTTTTGAATTTAAAAAGTTTAAAAATGTACCATCGCCAGCGCCTACATCTAAAACGGTTTTACCAATGTAGTTTTTAAAAAATTCTAAATGCCATAGAAGATTTTCCTCCGTCCATTGAGGGGGTAAATATAACATACCCCCGTTTATATTTTTATTCCAATATTTATCATAATAATTTTTATCTTTCATAATTTAATAATATTTGATAATGGAATTTATATTTTTTTCTGAAAAATTTGTCTCAGCATATCTTCTGCAATTTTGAGATAATCTCAAATATAATTCTTTATTGATGTACAATTTTTCTATCGCGGCTTTAATATTTTCAACAGTTGGATCTAGTAATAGTGAAACACTCTTATCCAATGCCTCCGGGATTCCGCCTCTATTTGATCCAACAACTGGTAGTCCGCAGGCCACGGCTTCAATTATTGATCTACCAAATCCCTCCTCATATTGTGAAGGAGCGCAAAAAAGATCTGCTATATTATAATATTTGTACATTATTTTGTTTTCGACGGACCCAATAAATTTCAAATTACTTAATTCTCTTTCTTGCTCTTTTAAAAATTTTTCCTCCGGACCATTACCAACAAAAACAAAATTAATTTGAGGCAATCTTTTTGCCACTTTAACCAAGACTTTTACCCCCTTTTTTTCTAGCAGTCTTCCTGCAAAAAGAACCGTAAATTTATCCGCAATATTTAGTTTGTTCCTCAACAAAGTTTTATTTAGAGGTTTGAAAATATTGAGGGCAATCCAATGTTTAAATAAGTCCAATTTTGCTTTGTGTAGACCAAAAGAGATTAATTCATTATATGATCCTTTGGATAAACATAGAACTTTATCAGTTTTATTTAATATGTAGACAATTCTTTTCGCTGTTTTTGAATCTTTGTCCAATTCATAGATAGCATGGATGCTAACAATTAATTTTTTATGGAATAATTTTTTTAAAATTCCTCCTATTAAAGCGGCGTTGAGGCCGTGGGCATGGATTACATCTATTCTATTTTTATTAGTTAAGATCCAAATAAATACTCTGCAGAATAAATATGGTGTTAAATATAAAAAGTCAAGAAGGGGAAACTTTTCTACTTTATGAAAAAAGTTTTTGCCAGACCATCTATATCTTTTTATATAGATATTTTTACCTTTCTTTTCGCGAGTTGATGCCTTTATTGAGCTGGTTAGGGGTGAGTAAGTTTGGACAAAGATATAATAGCCCAAATCATCTAATTTTTTCACCAAATCATCTAGATGTGTTTCTACGCCGCCTACGTTTGGGCTAAAGAAAGGAGTTAAAATTAATACTTTTTTATTTTTCATAATTTAAAAAATTTTACTCAAAATTTTGCAAATGGCGATTAAGACATTGCTGATTTCGTTCCCCCTTGAGTTATTGCTTGAAAGGCGGCCTTTAGGAGTCTTGCATCTTCACGAAGAAAATCGAAGTTGCTCAAATCCCACCAGATTCTTCTTAAAATCCATTCGGGGTTGAGGTAAAATCTGCGGTAAGCTTGCTTTTTGGCTTTTACTAAATCTTCTAGTGTCAGGTCGCGGGGAATATACTTGGGCCAAATTGATTTGAACTCATCCCCCAATTCCCCTCTGATGTACCGATCAATTAAATTAATATTGATTTTTCCCTCTTCAACGCCAGTTTTGTACAAATCCGCTCCAGGCATAATAACAGTTATATGTATACCCATGACATCCACCTTAGAAATTAGACCAAAATTGACTGTGTCTTTAATTTCTTTCTTAGTTTCTCCAGGAAAACCTAGCATCAGAAAAATGTTGCTTTGAATGCCGTACTTTCTGCACCATCTAATCGCGTTAAAGATATCTCGATTGTTAACATTTTTGTGGATGACTTCATTACGGATTCTTTCATTGCCAGACTCAACACCGAAGAGTAGGTTATTGCAGCCAGCTTTTGCCATTAATTTAATCAATTCTTCGTTAACACTATTTGCCCTAGTCATTGCGCCCCACGTAGCGTTTAATCCCTTTTTGATTAATAATTGGCAAAAATTTTTAATATTTTCTCGATTTAAACTAAAAGTGTCATCATGGAAATGGAATTTTCCATTATATTGATTATATATAGTTTCCATTTCCTTAATGATGTTCTCTGCCGATCGAAAACGATAGTTTGTTTTATGGACAGGCCGACTGCAAAAACAGCAATGAAAAGGACAGCCACGTGAGCCAATCATTGAGGCTCTTTTATAAATTGCCGCGGCATCGTTTGTCAATTTGGTTTCAACTCCTCTGTGATAATTAGAAACATCGGTCAAATGTCGGGCGGGAAATGGTAAATCGTCAAGATTTTGTATTGGTTCTGCATAAAATACTCCTTTCACACGCTTGCCAGCTAATACTTTCTGAACAATTTTCAACATAGTGAGCTCTCCTTCACCAATAACATAAAAATCAAAAATCGGGAATCGCCGGGCGAAATCCGGATCTGCACTGATGTGGGGACCACCTAAACCAACCATGGGACCATGGTTCCCCCACTCCTTCTTCATCTCCGAGGCTAACCGATAAGCAGAACGAATACTGGGTGATAAAGCGGATAAGCCAACGACTTTAGGATTTTCCTTCTCGATTTCTTGCATTAGTTTTTTTAGAGTTAATCCTTGCACTGTGACGTCGTACAACTTAACCGAAATATTATGTTTCTCTAAATAAGCAGCAATATAAAGGAGTCCTAAAGGAGGATCGCTGACTTCATCGCCCATCGGCTCATTTTTTCTGCTAAAAGTTATAGGACAATTAATTAATAAAACTTGCGTCATAAAATGAATTCAGAAAAATATTTTATGTTTTTTGTTTGCAGGCATAGATTGCGCGTTTTTTGATTGAATAGTATTTTAGGAAGAGAACAAGGGCAGCGCTTGTGGTCGGAATGAAAATGAGGTCGCTTACTAAATTATTGCGCAAGAAAGGCAGGCCCATAAAGTAGCATTGGATTAACCCTAGCAAAGTATGGGGATACATATCCCAGAGCAACCAAACCCCAAAGTTAGTATAAAGATAGAAGAATAAAGAAGCTGCTATTCCCATCCCCGTCAGGCTTAAAATAAACTTATAACTGTATCCCCTCTTTTTGCGCACGAGCCAGCCGAAAAAACCAATCATTGCCCAGGCTGACCAAGTGAAGATTAAGATTAGATCGTTGCCAATATACATATCAGTTAAAGCGATAATGGTGAGCGGAACGATGACGGTATATGCGCCTCCCAAGAGAGAACCAGCCAGAAGACTGGCTACCATTACGGTTTCCACATTCGGGATATCTTTGAGAATAATCCGACCTATAGCGCCAAAAGCAATAAGGAAAATAGCGATTATGAGCTTAATTTTTGAAATTCGTTTGGCAAGCATAAGTTTAGTTTGGAGAAGAATTTAGAAAGAACTCTCTTCAAATCTAAATTCTATTTTGTCATCAGGCGATACTTTTTGTTCCGTAACGCCTACAGGCGCCATTTGCCCATTCACATAATAGAGCCAATATTTATTGTCCTGACCATTTTTGATTCCATCAATGGCTTCAATCAACGTCCCCAAATCGTATTGTTTAGTTTCTAAATTGATTTCATTTTGATTAGCTAATTTTTCCAAAAGATTATAGACCGTTTCCTCAGGCAGAAATTCTAAAGTAAAATTTTTTACTTGATCATTACCGAAATTAATAGAAATGGTTGCTTCTTTTTTGGAAATATCAGAGGGGGAGGTTCGGAGATTTTGGGCAGCATCTTGTTCAGCTGGTTTTTGGTTAAGATTAGTTTGGCTTCCACAGCCGCCGAGCAGCAAAAGGGAGATTATGAACAAAGCAGAAAGAGTAATATTTTTTCTTTGCATAAATTTAACATTAATTATGGCATTATAACTTAGATTTGGTTAGAGATCAAATAAAGGCATTATCTAAAGCCTGGGGACAAGGACAGGCGCGACGTTTTGGTATTTTTTCAATCATCTTTAAAATTAATTTTTTTACTTTCTGATTATTCTTTTGAAAAACTCTTAATACCTCCGCCGTAGTTACCGGTTTTATATCTTGATAGCCCTCCAATCCTGTATCATAATCCGTAATTAAGGCTATATTAACATAGCACATAGCCAGTTCTCGAGCTAAAACTATCTCTGGATAGACAGTCATATTGACCACTTGCCAGCCTTGGGTTTGAAACCATTTACTTTCTGCCCGCGTAGAGAAACGAGGACCTTGGATGACCACAATTGTCGCTTCCTCGTGATGAGAAATTTTTAATTCGGCGCAGGTTGTTATGGCTAATTTTCTTAAAACTGGACAATAGGGATCGGCCATTCCGATGTGGGCGACGCGGGGACCATTAAAAAAAGTATCCGCTCGATCTCGCGTGCGATCCACAAACTGGTCGCAAATAACAAAATCACCGGGTTGAATCTTGGGGGTAAGACTGCCTGAAGCGCAAGGCGCAATAATTTGTTTGACCCCTATTTTTTTAAATGCCCAAAGATTCGCCTGATAAGGAATTTTATGCGGCGGGAGTTCGTGCTTTTCGCCGTGGCGGGGTAAAAACGCAATACTCTTTCCTTTATATTTTCCAATCGTAAGAGGACCAGAAGGTTTACCAAAAGGAGTATCTATTTTTATTTTTTTCGCTTGGGAGATTAAAGAATAGAAACCAGAACCGCCAAAGACGCCAATTTCTGCTTTAAAAAGGGGCATAGTAGTTAGGTATTTAATTTTAGAAGCACATGTTTTTTATATCCTCTAATTTTTCGCTTGCCATCAAGATAGATGAGTTCAGCTAAAAGGGCAATGCCTATAATTTTACCTTGCATCTTTTTGACCAGTTTTATTGTCGCCGCGAGCGTGCCGCCAGTGGCAAGGACATCATCCACGATCAAAACCCTTTCCCCTTCCTTAATTGTATCGGTATGCATCTCTAGAATATTTTTTCCATATTCTAAATCATAAGTCTGTTGAATGACTTGGCGGGGCAGTTTACCCTTTTTGCGCACAATGGAAATACCCGCGTTTAGTTTATAGGCGACTCCGGCGGCGAGCAAAAAGCCACGCGCATCAATCCCCACCACTTTTTGAATTTTTTTCTTTCGGAAAGGTTGGACAAGTTTATCGATAGTATAATGATAAGCCCGCGCGTTTTCTAAAAGAGGAGTAATGTCTTTAAAACTAATCCCCTTTTTAGGAAAGTCAGGAATGGCGCGAATAAATTTTTTTAAATCCATATTTATATTGGACTAAACAGAATTAAAATTTTTGCAAAATGGTTATTTTTTGGCAATTACCTTTATCATTGGCCAAAATAATCTGCTGTTGTTTGCTATTTTAATGAAAGCATTTTTTAGTAATCTGGAGGAAATAAAATCAAAAGTTAATTTGACATTAAATTTACCTATAAGAACATCTTTAAACCCTGCTTGCTTGTGCATTTTTTTTAGGGTTGACCCTAAGAAAGAAAGTTCATAACCAAAGATCATATATTTTCCTTGTAATACCTTGATATGAATAAATTCCGCTATTTGTTTTAAAATTGGAAAATAAGGAATGTTGCCCCAAATTTGACGATATGTTAAGGAACCAAGATTTAAACAGGGAACCGCATTGAAAGAAATACCATCTTTTTTTAAGACACGATATAATTCATTAATACATTGCTGAGTATTTTTGAAATGTTCAATAACCCCTCCACCGTAGATCAAATCAACGCGATTTGTTTTAATCGGCAGGTGAGCAACATCTCCTTGAATAAATAAGTAATTTTTAATGCCGTGAGCTTGTAGAATTTTTTTAGCAACTTTAAGCGCGCTAAGGCTAAAATCTAGACCAATAACCAAATTTACCTTTTTGGCTAATACTTCCCCTGTATAGAAATAACCACTGCCGATTTCTAGAAATGTTAGATCCTTATTAATCTTTTTAACCTCAGTTATTTGGGGATATGTATTAGGCAAATTTTGTTTTTTAAATGTTCTATAAAGTTTCAGATAAGTTTTATTTTTAAAATTATTTTGATATGATTTTTCCCACTTAGATCGGGATAATTCCGCATCGGGAGGGAGGGGGGGCATAATACAGAAGATGTCATTATCAATTATTTTATACTTTCTGCCACAACTCTTACAAATCAGAAATTCTTTTTTTCTCTCTAAATCAGATTTACATTTATAACAACAAATATAATCTAATGGTTGGGTAGGCATAAGGTTTAGATGAGAACTTTAGTAAACCCCGTTAGAGAATTTCGTTCTCTAACCCCGTCTAGAAATTTATTTCTAACGGGGTCAGCATCCATATTTTTCCTACCACCGATTTCGTCAGCGGCTTTCTCTAACGGGGTAAATTATTTCTTTAGTATTTTTTGATTACTTCTACTTTATCCAGCTTTTCCATTTATATCTGCCAACTCTTCCTTGATTGAATTTTGGTTTTAAAAATTATAGATTTGATCTTAATCCCGCCATAAATAAAGCAGGATAAAAAACAGGCTAGAGGATGAAAAAACCAAGCAGAGTCTTGTTTTTTCCAATACCCTTTTAAGCTTTGAAAAAGGGTGGGAAAGAAAGTCAGAGAATAAAGGACAAATTTAACTAATTTCCCTCGTGGAAAATTTTTCCACTGATAAGTTCTTAAGCCCTTTGTTTGATAGTAAAGATAATCCTTGATTCTTCTTTTTTGTTTTTGGATAAAACTTCCTATGTTACCGGCAAATATATGGATAATGCCTATTTTAACTTTAGCATAAGTGGAATATCCTTTTTGAGTGAGGCACCAAATTATATCAATATCAAAAAAGTAGTCTTTAAATGGAACTTTTTCTAAATACTTTTTCCTAATTAAGAACCCATTAGCTCCTATAGTAGGAATTTGGGGTGGTATTAGTTTAAATTTTAGGTAATTTCCCCTGTCTTCACTTACAACAGGAAAACCGGTCCATTTTTCAGAAAGGAGGTTTTCGCGGTCATAATTGCCTAAAAAATAACAAAGGGGGTCATTCATTCCCATTAAAGCGGAATATCGGGTTATCATACCATCTTTTTTGCGATATGTGTAGCGGATAGGCTCCGTCCCTATTATTTCCGGATCAGAAAAAGGGGCAACCATTCTTTTTAGCCAATCACAAGAAGGTAAAATATTGTCGGAGTCAATTAAAGCAATAATATTATTTTGCGCTTGTTTTACTCCTATGGCTTTTCCGGCCTCCCCGGTTTTTAGAGGATTTTTGAGAATTTTATTAGTGTATTGATAGGCAATTTTTAAGGTATTATCTTGGGAACCAGCATCAATAATAATAATTTCTATCCGATCTCGGGGATAATCTTGCCTAATTATTGAGTGCAAGCATTGAGAGAGAGTTTTTGTGGAATTATAAGTAGGAATAATAACAGAGATAGAAGGAAGATTCATAACTTTTTTATTTTTGCCCCGTTTAGAAATAAATTTTTAACGGGGTTTATTCTCCTTCACTAAATACTCTAAATTTTTTATATATGCGGTAAATTAAGAAGTAAGAAAAAGTTTTGAGTTCATTGCCAATATCATCAAGAATAAGATGCAGGGTGAACGCGCAGGCAAGAGCGACTAAAATGGCTCGCTCATGGAATTGCCAGGTGATGAGCCAAAGCAGAATGACAATTTCGTACGAATGTAATGGCACCAGGACTTTTGAATTTCGGCGCATATAGTTTTCCGGATGCAAAAATTCTTTGATGTTGCAAGGATTGCGGGGTCTGCTTTTCCAGAAGTCCAAAAGATGATCAAGGTCAAGAATAACGCCAGTGAAAAGAAGTGCAATCGCGCCAGTTAAAGAGCGGGTAAAATAGTAGAAGGTGAAGGCTAGGAGGGTTGAGGAAAGAACATGTATTTTTATTCGCATATTTTTTAATAATTTTGTTCAAAGTCGGCAAGATGGGAGAACACAGCTTTAGCCCCGCGGGCAAGATATTTCAAATCATTGAGGTCGCGCAGCGAGACAATCTGGCGCAGGATAAATTCAGGATGGAAAGCGACTTTATAGGTGTCCTGGACAAATTTTTGCAATTGCGCGGAGGAAAAAGAGGTTTGCATTATTGCCTCGCGCATATCATAACGGTTCCAGTCTTCAGAAGTGAGCCATTTTTTTTGCTGGCATTCACGAAACAAAGGGGTACCCGGGTAAGGGATGACAATAGTGGCTTGGAGTGTTTTAGCATAGCCTTTGCGCAGGAGATATTTTCCCAAGCGCACAGTTTGCCGCGCTTCTTCTTCGGTCTCCCACGGATAACCAAACATAATTGTTACATGGGGAGACAATCCTGTTTTACGCGCCAGCTTGCAGGATGAGATGATCTTCTCTACCGTCATATTTTTACTTATCTTGTTTAACGTTTTCTCGCTGGCTGATTCTAAACCAAAAAGCAAAAAGCGGAAATTTGCCTTACGCATTAACCCATATTCTTTTTTGTTAAGGGCCCCGAAGCGCATATTGCAATCCAAAATCACTTTTTTATTATAGCCGCGTTCAATCATCCCGCGGCAGAATTCTTGCAGCCATTCCCCTATCGGGAAAGTGCCTGTATCATCCATTATTTCCTTAATTTGATATTTTTTAATTAATTCTCCAATTTCATCCAAGACATTCTCTGGGGTGCGGGTGTGGTATTTTGGATAAAGCGTGGTCCAAGAACAAAAAGTGCACTCGTGATGCCAACAATCGCGGCCAGCCATAATATAAGTTCCTGGTGTGCGGGAGAAATTGCCTACATCGTAGGCATAATTTTGCCATTCTGTTAGTTCGCGGTCAATGAAGGGCAGGGTATTGAGATTATGGTTGAGCGCAAATTTTCCCGTATTTTTAATCTCTTCATTATCGCGGTAATAAATTCCTGGCTCTAGATTTTGGGGGACAGGTTCTAGATTGGGTTTTAGATTTTGAAGGAAGTTTAAAAGCAGAAAATCGTAATCGCCGCCAGTTAAAACAAAGTCCACTTTGGAGTTCTGGAATGATTCTTCAGGCAACGCCGTGACATGGTCGCCGACAAGAATCGTTTTTAATGCAGGGATTTCTTTTTTTAACGCATTGGTGATTTTCCAGTGCCTTTTTACGGTTGGAGTTTTCGTTTCCATTACCACAATGTTTGGTTGAATTTTTTTCACAAATTCCAACCATTCCGCGTATCTCATTTCTTCGGCAATGCCGTCTTTCCAAATCACCTTAAAACCATTTTTTTGAAGTAAAGTGGCAGCTTGCGCCGGCACCACTGGATAAATGGGGCAATGGCGGCGAAACCATTGGAATTGGCGGTTCTGGGATAATAGAGGATAACCTTTTTTAGATGGCAGAGGTGGATAAGTAATTAAAGTTTTCAAGTGTTCTGACATTTTTTACATTCTTAATTTGCTTTTTAGGGTTTTTGTAAATAACAGACCTTGGAGGAATTTTACGCCGTAGACTAAATGGGTTAAGAATATATAAGGAATGACCAATAAGCCGACTAAAGGATTTTTTTCTCGGAAAGCAGACTCAATCGCCGCCCAGAGCATTATGCCAAGATATAGCAGTAAGATGATAATATCACCATATAGGAAATGAATATAACCATCCTTTTTTGCTAAGTAGCCTATTAGCGGGTTCGCGACTAATAATAGCACAAAAAGACTGGGAATAAAGTAAGCAAATTTCAAGGAGGTTGCGGGGAATTTTTTGGCAAAGAAACCGCGATGCAAGCCATAACCCGCAATTTGTCGCAGGTGGCTTAAGAGAGTTTTGCGGCGATGATGGTAAACAATGAGCTTAGGGTCATAAATTATATTACCGCCTGTCTGAGTTAGATCCAGACAGAATTTTGTGTCTTCTCCGGGCCAATATTGGGAGTTAAAACCCCCTATTTTTTGGAATATGTGTTTGCGCACTAAAAAATTTACCGAAGGCCAGTCGGTCACGGTTTTCCTTTTTTTACCTGGAATATAACGGTCCGCAATTCCTCCCCAGAAAGAGGAGGCAAGACATGCGCCGGAGGTTTTTTGGTGCAAGGAATCGTCTTGGGGGGTAATGGCAGGACCGCCTAGGGCGGCAATCCTGGGGTCTTGAAAATTTTTTTCCGCTTGCGACAGCCAGTCATTTTGTGGATAAGCGTCATCATCCAGAAAAGCGAGAATCTCTCCTTCCGCGTATTGAAGCGCTAGCGTTCTTTTCTCTGCGGGACCGATTTTCCCTGTGGGGATAATTTTCGTTTTGGGGAATGCTTCTTCTGACTTTGTGTCAGGAAAAATTAGAATTTCAAAATTTTGATGGGTAAGGTTTAAAAGGTGGCGAACTGTTTCGTGGATATAATCATTGATTCTGACTACTGGGATGATGATAGAAAATTGAGGCATCCTTGAAAGTATAAAATTAAAAATGAAAAATGTAAAATGACAGATCAAAATTTAAAATTTTACATACTAATTTTGCATTTCCATTTTACTTTTTAATCGCGTTTAGTTTTTAGCTTTTCAAAATATATAATCGTTTTTTTTAAGCCATCTTCTAAATTTACCTTTGGCGTCCATCCTAATTTTGTGCGCGCTAGAGTGATATCTGGCTTTCTTTTTACGGGGTCGTCTTCGGGGAGAGGATAGAATTTGATTTTAGAGTGAGAGCCGGTGAGTTCTATCACTTTTCTGGCTAAATCATCAATTTTGGTTTCCAGGGGATTTCCCAGATTAAAAGGTCCAATTTCTTTACTCTTCATCATCTTGATTAAACCAATGACTATATCATCAACATAGCTGAAAGAGCGGGTTTGCTTCCCTTTGCCATAAACGGTAATAGGTTTATTATCTAGAGCCTGGTTGATAAAGTTAGGAATCACGCGGCCATCATTATCGCGCATACCCGGACCGTAAGTGTTAAAAATTCGGACAATTTTCGCGTTGAGTCTGTATTTTCGGACATAACTCATAATCAGACTTTCGGCAAAACGTTTACCCTCATCATAACAAGAGCGGGGACCTAAGGTATTAACATAGCCGCGGTAGCTTTCTTTCTGGGGATGTACTTGAGGATCACCATAAACTTCAGAGGTGGAGGCTTGTAAAAAGATGGCTTGATGTTCCATTGCTAAATCTAAAAGACGGTTCACTCCCTCGGAGCAGGCTTTTAAAATCTTAGTAGGATAACGCGGAAAATCCACGGGAGAAGCGGGACAGGCTAGGTTATAAATTTCGTCAATTTTATCCGGCAAAGGAGGGATGTTCTCCGTAATATCGTGATCCATAAAGACAAAGTTAGGGTCAGAAAACCACTCCTTGATATTGTCGTAAGATCCGGTAATAAGGTTATCAATGCACAGGATTTTATTCTTTTCCTGAAGCAGATAGCGAATCAGATTAGAGCCGATAAATCCCGCCCCGCCGGTGACTAAGATAGTTTTTTTGTCCATATAATTTACCTTTTTAATGCTTCGGCCTTGCTCAGTACCTCTTCGAGCTTGAAGGCTCTTCAGAGCCTGAACGGCCTGAATTTTGCCGAAGGATTAATCTTAAAATTTTAGCTTAATATAGTGATTAATGTCAATTTTTTTGATATTTTTTTGATATATTTTTCCGTTTTTCCGATAGTTGATCATAATACCGCAATATTTTTAAACGATAGAAAACAGCCATAGTGTCCCAAAATGATTTATTGATTGCTGATAGACAAATAGAGCTGTGGTTGAAATCCATTTCAAGATTGACTGGAATTTCCATAATTTTGTAACCATAATGGTGAGCCAAGACGAGCAGTTCAATGTCAAAAGCATATTGCTTCACGAGGACCTTGGGGAAGATTTCGGCAAGCACTTCGCGTTTAAATAATTTTAAGCCCACTTGGCTGTCTTTGATATCCATTTGAAAGAGGGTTTTAACCATAAGCTGCGCCGCGCGGCTCAAGACTTGACGCTTTAGGGGGTAAATCACTCGCGACTGCGGATGTCTCTTTGAGCCGATAATCACGGGTACTTTGAATTTCTGATAGCAATTGATAATCTGAATGATGTGCGCGGGGTCAAATTCCAGACCAGCATCAAAGAAGATAATTAAATCGCCGCTTGTATGATTGAAGCCATATTTTAGGGCATAACCCTTTCCCCTATTTTGAGGATAGCCTAGAATGATGATAGAGTGAGAGTTGTAAGCAGAGGCAATCTCGTAGGTCTTATCTTGTTTGCCATCGCAAATTACAATAATTTCCGTGAGGTACGGGAGCGATTGAATGGTATTCTGGACCGCCTCAATTGTTTGGCTAATTTTGTCTTGCTCGTGATAAGCAGGAATCAGAATGGAAATTTTCATTATGATTACAGAAGATTTGAAGTATTTTTTGATTTATTTAAGGCAAGATTTCCCCTTCTTTCCCAGAAATAGAAAATCATCAGTCCTCCGAATAATCCAGCGAGGGAGATCAGGAGATTAAAAACAATTTGTCTGATTGAGCCGTGACGCATTAAAATAAGCAGGATTTCCAAGATGCTGGTTGCGATTAAGATATAAATGAATTTAAATTTGTGAACGGAAAGATAATAATTAATTAAGATATTATCCAGCGAGAGGAAAAACATAGTGATAGCGCTAAAGCCCACTAAAGGGGAAATAACAAGGTAAGAAGAGCCAAAAAGCATCTTAATAATTAGTTGGGGAAAAAGGAAATATGCTATTACCCCTAAGCCTGAAACAAAGCCGACTATTTTCAGGGACTGTTTTAAAAGATGTTGGTGATCCTTGCCCTTTTTATGCCTTTCCGCCACCATTGGAAACATCACCGCCGCAATGGCGCCCGTGGCAAAGAAGATAATTTGGCTTAATTTAGAAAGAGCTGAATAAAGCCCTGCTTCGTGAGCGGAAAAGAAGTGCTTCACCATAATAACGTCAATGTTGTAAAGCGCCGTGAGACAGAAGAGGGTAATCAATGCGGGTAAGGCAAAGGATATAATTTTATAATCCTTAATTTTATTTCGCGGAGTGTAAAGAAAAATGAATCTAAGGGGCAGGAAACTCACTATAAAAGCAATTAAACTCGCGACAACCATTGCGCCCAGCGCGCCATATACTTTTAGGCTCGTCAGAACCAAAGCCGCGCCCAGAGAGGTTTTAATTAACGCCTCTGTCAACAAATTCCAGGCGAGGGATTTGAAAAGTTGCAAACCCTGAAGGATGCCGCGAGTCGCTGGCACTACAAAAGCCAGAAGCAAGATAAAATTCAGAGTCAGAATTAATTTTAAAGAAGGTATTTGCAAGAAATGAGCAAGCCATGGTGCCATAATGCAGAGAGCCAAGAACACGCCTAAACCCACCAGGATTAAATTTTTTACAAGATATCGCAGTAAAAAATGGAGTTCTCCATAGTTTTTGTTGACTTTCAGATTGCTCGCGAGTTTAACAATGACCATACTAACGGTGGACATCGGGATGGATAAAATTATACTCACGGAGATTAAGGAGGCTAAAACGCCATAGTCCGCCGGTCCCAAGGCTCTTCCTGCCACTAGATGAAAAATATAATTCCCCACGCTGGCTGACATTGAGCCAAGGAACAGAATATAACTATTCTTAATTAGCTTATTTTTTTTCAGTTTCAGGTTAATGGTTTGGAAAATATTCATTTTATCTCTCTACTACTTTGCGAAGGGTGTTGATTAGATTTAAACCATTCTATGGTTTTTTTGATTCCTTCTTCCAGGGAATAGCGCGGTTTCCATTTTAATTCTTTTTGGGCGAGACTCGCATCTAAACTTATTCTATCTACTTCACCTGGGCGGCAAGGAAGATATTGGGGTTTTATCTCACTTTGCAATTCCTTTTTAATTATTTGAAATATTTGTTCTGTGGTAGTCGCTTTTCCCGTGCCAATATTGTAGGTTTTGTTTCGATGAGAGATCATTGCTTGGATATTAGCTTCCACTATGTCTTCCACGAAAATATAATCCCTTTTATTTTTGCCATAAGCAAAAAGAGAAGGCGCTTCTCCTCGGATTAATTTATTAATAAAAATGGCGATCACCCCCGCTTCTCCCAAAGGGTTCTGGCGGGGACCATAGACATTGGCATAACGCAGGGTAATGTAGGGCAATCCATAGAGCCTATGATAAATCTCTAAATATTTTTCCGCCGTATATTTGGAAATGCCATAGCAAGATAGAGGATTTACAGAGTGTGATTCCGGAACAGGGATCTTTATGGGTTCGCCATAGACAGCTCCTCCGCTAGAGGCATAGATAAATTTTTTTATTTTAATTTTCGCCGCTTCTCTAATGATATTCAAGGACCCTAGGATATTCACTTTGGCATCATAGATTGGTTTTTGGAGGGATTTATGCACGTCCATTTGGGCCGCCAGGTGAAAAATATAATCTATTTTATACTTGCGAAAGATTGGTCTTAAATTTTCGTTAATGTTTTTTTCGTAAAAGACCAGATTTTTATTTGTGAGAGGAAGATTATGGCGGAAGCCCGTGGAAAGGTCGTCTATCACTAACACTTTGTGTTTTAATTTTAATAATCTCTTGACTAAATTCGCGCCAATAAAACCTGCCCCTCCAGTAACAAGTACCGTCGGCATAAAGTTTGGTTTATATATTAAAAAATTGAGCCCTATAGATAAGGTCTTATCTTATTGTAACTGAAAAGAGATAGATTGGTCAAGAATAATAATTTAGTAATTTCTTGCCAAAATATAAAAAAATAAGGGAGAAGAATCTTAAAGATATCCTCTCCCTTTTCACTTTTGTGCGGGCCAGCGCCGCCGAAAGAACGGTGGAAAGATTCAAACCTCACGACCTAATCCCTCCTCCTTTAACCAAGTAAAAAATTCTATAAATTCTTGCGCATTACACGCATATCGCTTAGCATAATCTTCCAGTACCTCTGATTTTTCTAAAAAAGCAGATAAGGAATTGATCGGTACCTTGCCATTATCCCCGCGCACCAGACAAGCGATAAAAATTTTTTCATAACAACGAAGCAGGATATCACTTGGATTTTGCATAATCCAAGCAGCTAGCGAGGCTTTAGTGAGTTTGCCTTTTTCATAAACTCTGCGCGCAGTGATGCCGCTTGAGACGACATCGTCAACAACCGCAATATTTGAATCTTTTGGCGCTTGAAAATCAGCAATCCAGGCTTCGGGATTTTTATAACCAAGACGCTCCGCAGCAATATTGACGCCTTGGGCGATTTTTAGAGTGCATCGCATAAACTTGGCTCCTTTGCCTGGCCAAATAATTGTTTGGAATAGCTCTGGTTGCCAAATTTTTAAGAGCAGATCATTTAACATGTCTGGAGTCAGTATTTGAGATGGCGCTTTAAGTTCGGGAATGTCGTTGCTAAATCCCAATTGATCCAAGCCGATATCGTCAATAAAGATATTACCTTTTACCCACCAAAATTCGTTCACCACAAGATTCGGTAGTCTATTTCTCACCTTTTCTTGCCAAGACATCTTGATGCCTCCTCTAATTTTTTCTGGCAATCTTCATTGCCAGCTTCACTGTTTCTTGCGCGGATCGCGCAACATAATACGGATATTTTCGCCAATTCTCTAATTGCAAGATTGACAAAAAATCCTCGCCAAAACCTTTAATGAATATCAAAGGTTTTTGGTAACGGTAGGCAATCGCGAACTCGGCGAGCGTGCCCGCGTCCCCTGGGATCACGATAATCGCGTCAGAACTTAAAATTCCGGCGAAAATGTAATCGCCAATGTCAACGGGTGTGCAGATTTCTACCGTAACCCAAGGAACGCTTAAACCCCGTTTGCGACCCGGCGTTCCGACCACAATGCCGCTGGCTTGATAAGCGCCGCGACAAGCCGCTTCTACCACGCCCGAGCAGCCGCCGGTAATTAAAATCGCTTTGGCGGCCGCTACTGCGCGACCAATTTCTTCCGCGAGAGCCAAGGTTGCCTCTTTTCTTCGGCGCCCGCCTCGCAGGTTTTTTTCTTCCGGTCCAATGATGCCGATTTGAATGTTTCTTTGCTTCATATTTTTCAGTTAAATAAAAAATCTCTTCCCTTGCGGGAAGAGGATGAAATGATTTTTAAAATCCAAATAAAATCAACCCAACCTTTTCCCGTAAGGAGAAAGATTGTGATGATGGTTTTTTAATCTTTTTAAAATTAATTGATAGCCACCCTTACCTCTATTGAGCCATTTTGAGACTCGGGCTATTGTGGTAGAACTTAATCCAGTTTCTCTCTCAATTTTCAGGTAAGGTTTTTTTTCATCCAACATCTGCGCAGCCCGCCATCTTTTTCCGAATTCAATAATTTCTTGCTCAGTTAAAAGATCGCGCAAAAAATACTTGGCTTCTTGAAGGTTTTTTAAAGCCAAAATCGCTTGGCATAGGTCTTTGGTTGTTTGATTATCCCATTGTGACATAATGTTTACTTTATTATAGTAAAGCACTTTATCTAAGTAAAGTATAGCAAGGCAAATTTTTTTGTCAAGAGATCAAATATCAGATTGAAAATTCTTGTTTGTATGATATAATAAATTTATGTTAGAAAAATATCAGGAAAAAAGAAATTTTCAAAAAACTCCGGAGCCGCGGGGAAAAGCAGCAAAATCTAAGGACAATCGTTTTGTAATCCAGCAACATAGAGCGCGGACTTTACATTATGATGTTCGCCTTGAGGTTGAAGGGGTTTTGAAGTCTTGGGCTGTACCCAAGAATTTACCTTTATCATTAGGGGAGAAACATTTAGCGATTAAGACCGAGGATCATCCTGTGCAATACCTTACTTTTGAGGGTATAATCCCCGAAGGGAATTATGGCGCTGGCGTGGTTCAGATTTGGGACCAGGGTAAGTTTAAACTAGAAAGTCGCGAGCCCCGCAAGCTTGTTTTTTATTTGCGAGGCAAAAAATTGACGGGAAAGTATGTTTTGGTTAAAATAGGGAAACAGCCAAAAAAGGGTAAAAACTGGCTGGTTTTCAAGATAAAAGCATAACTTTTTTTTGTTAACTTTTATGTTGCCATCTAAAATTCGTTTTATCTTCAGAGTTGTTTTTATCGCCTTTTTTGCGGCGATCCTACTTTTTGTTTTATATCAGAATTTTAACCCTTTTGGCGTCCCGCGATCTTATGACTACGAATTTTCACCTAAGATTAACCATTTTATCAGCCCTTTATTGCCCAAGGAGCGGGTTTCGGAGTATTACCGCGATGCGAAAGGAGATTGGTATCAAATTTTAAAGGGTCCTTTGGTTTATTTTTCCCTATATCCTGTTGCTAAAGATCGTAAACTTGACCTGATTATAAAATATAAAAGTGAAGTGCCGGAAATTAGATTTGGCGAAACAGTCTCTGTAGGCGACAATTTAGAATATAAGCCTTATCCTTTTTATAACGCATTTATCCAAAATCTTGACTGGCCTTGCGTGGAGAACAACGGGGTATTTTTGTATCAGAAAGAGAAGCACTTTAGCTCGGTTCAAGAATATTTGGGCAATGTTCCTTTGGATAAAAATAATGCGGTTTATTTTTTCGGTGATGAGCGAATTAAAAATGCGAAGAGTCTCACCCATTTTCAGAGCCCTGTAAAGGAGATTGATTATTTAATTACTACTTACAAGAAGGCCGAGACGACACCCGATGGCTGGCTTGTAACCACCATGCATTTGGATTTATCCAACTCATTTATTCTGCGGCAGTATATAAAATATCTTTTTAGTATTCCATTTTTTGAAAATTATGTCGCCTCATCTGGAGAGCTAGCACCCGAGGTAGTGATTACTAATATCAAGGCCGTTGTTTACGAACCCCCTTCTCGTTACTTCCTTAAATTGCAAAATTTATTTAGAAATAGGCCTTAATTTTATGAAACTGGAAGTTGGAAAAGCGAAATTATTTTATGCCATAGTGAGCGACTTTTTTGTGATTAGTTTAGTGGGTTATCTTTTTTTTCTTTGGTTAGATCGCGCGTATAATCAATGCATTAGCAATTATTTTAGTTTAAATATCATTTTAGGTCTTGTTTTACTATCGGGGATTATGACTGCTGTTTTGAGGGGAATATTGGCGAAAAAATAAAATAAACGTCCAGCTATGGTGTAGGTGGGCGTTTAAAAATTCCTTATGACAATTTTTGTTTCTTAAGGGATTTTTTTATTTTTTGATATTTTTTATTTGTCCAAAATGAAAATCATCCAACGCACCAGTCCCTCATTTTTCAAAAATTCGGGACGGTACAGGGTTTTGCTCCATTAGCCCGCTCGCAACGCCTCGCAAGGCTCGGCTTGCATGGCCGGGCGGGCAACGGGCTTAGAAACCCGTGGAGCTTTATTTTAGATAAATATGCTGGTATTTTTTTATTTTTGCCTGAAGGGTTTTTCTTTCATTTTCCACATCGTCAATATTTTTTAAACCCGTACAGTTGGGGTAACGGGTGCAGCCATAAAACATATTTCCTCCGTTTTTCCCTTGGCGTTTGCGCATCGGAGCGCCGCAAGCAGGACAAGTAACCTCCTCGGAAAAATACAAAACTTTAGCGCTCCACATATCCGCCATATGGAGAATAACCGCCAAAGGTTTCATATTTTTAATGAATTCTTTAAAATCGCTCCAGCCGCCTTCAGCATAAAGCAGGGCATTAAGCTCATTATCACTAAGGCCAATACCAGCTTTGGCTAACTCATTGAGGGTCCAAACCTCGGCTGGCAATTCAATGTCTGTCCATCGCCAAGCATCCTTAATATCTTCCACATAGGTTACGATTTTGGCAAAATCATGGAGGTAGGCGGCGACAATCATCTCTTCTTCCGTAAAATCGGGGTGAGAATAGGATAGATTATTATAGGGCAGATATTTATTGAGCCTTAGCATTATTTCTAGAATTTCAGTAGTGTGCAGAAGAAGTCCGCCCGTAAAATTATGATGATGGGTTTCCGCTGCCGGCGCGCGGTCAAAAGCAGAACGATATTCTTCCGCAAAAGCAGCGAGTTTAGTTTTTTTGAGGTAAGCGTACAAATCAAGCATATTTTGAGTTATTTTTATAGTGCGGTTTGTGTTGTTTATTTTCCAAAATAGCCGCCTTGGGAATTCACCTTTGGGGTTTTAAGGATAAAGATTAAACTGAGAAAGATTTATAGAGCTTATCTTTTAAAAAGGAAACCTCCCAAGGGGTGATAGCTAAAGATGATAAAACTTATTAGAAAGAAGAGAAAGAGAAGGGTTGTGACTAAAATTACCGAGCAGTTTGGTTCTTTAGTGCTTAAAAATTGCTCCAAAAATTGAGCGATAATTACAGCAATGGCTATGCTTAAAAATACCGTCGTAAAACCGCTAGGGGTAATCATAATAAAAACAGCAGTCAAAATAGTGGCGCTGACGATGCCGGCGAGCTTGCCAAAAAAGATATTGTCTCTTTCCGCAAAACCTGGAATTAAGAATTCTAAAAGACCATAGATAATCATTGCCCAAAAGACTATTTTAGCGATTTCAAAGATACTGCCATCTTGGGCGCAAAACAGCTTTATGCCACCCGCATAGCGCAGAAAGCCAACCAAAAAAAGAATGGCAATCACGGCGATAATTTTATAAAAGAGCAATTGTTTTTTAGAAAGCTTATTCATTTGGATTGACCCTGCCCTCCTCTCTTGGGAATTTAGCGGCTATTCAAGTCTATTAATATTTTAGCAAAGAATTCATTTGTAGGCAATTCCTTTATCTCCCAATCCCTACATATTTAAAGCCCATTTCTCTAATTTTAGCAGGCTCAAGGATGTTGCGCGCGTCCACAATATTGGGAGTTCTCATTAATCTTTTGATTTTTGTCCAACTCAAATTTTGAAATTCCGGCCAATCGGTGGCGATGAGCAGGACATCGCTTCCTTTAGCGCAAAGGTAAGGATTACCCGCGTAGCTAATTTTTTTACCAAGCGCCTTGCGGGCGTTGTTCGCGGCGATAGGATCATAAGCTTTGATTTTAGCCCCGCGTTTGAAAAGCAAGTTAATAATGTCAATAGCAGGCGATTCGCGCACATCGTCAGTATGGGATTTGAAGGCGAGACCTAGCACCGCGATTTTTTTGCCTTGGAGTTTACCACCTAAGATATTTTTGATCTTAGCCACAACAATTTCCCTTTGGTGTTGATTGATTTGCATTACTGCCTCCAGAAGATTAAACCAGTAACCGCCGGCGCGGGCAAAATAATAGAGAGCAGAGACATCCTTCGGGAAACAGGAGCCGCCATAGCCAGGGCCCGGGTCTAAAAATTTGTCGCCGATGCGGGAATCTAGACCGATACCCTTGGCCACCATTTTCACATCTGCTTCGTAATTATCGCAAATATTGGCAATCTCGTTAATAAAAGAGATTTTGAGAGCGAGAAAAGAATTGGCGGCATACTTAATCATTTCTGCCGATTCTAAGTTGGCAATAACAAGCGGTGCTTTAAATGGGGCATATAGTTTTTTCATTATTTCTATGGCAGGGGCGTTCGGTTTTTCAAATCCTAAAACAATACGATCGGGATGGAGGAAATCGGAAATGGCAGTCCCTTCTCTCTGAAATTCAGGATTGGAAACAACATCAAATTTTCCTTTGTAATTTTTCGCGACCATTTCCCTCACCATCTTTCCTGTGCCGATCGGCACGGTGCTCTTGTCTACAATTACTTTGTAGTCTTTTAGATTCTTTCCTAAATCGCGCGCGACTTGCAGGACATACCGAAGATCCGCTTTGCCGTTTTTATCTTGAGGGGTGCCGACAGCAATGAAAACTATGCTCGCGTCTTTAATGCCTTCGGATAAAGAAGTGGTAAAATTGATTCTGCCGCTATTTAAGTTTTTTTTGAGCATTTCTGGCAGATGTTCTTCATAGATTGTGGGGATCCCTTTTTTAAGTTTGGTGATCTTGGCTTTGTCAACATCTACGCAGGTTACTTTGTGACCTAAGTCAGCAAAGCAAACCCCTACGCCTAAGCCGACGTAACCAGTGCCAATAACAGCGAGTTTCATAGTGATGAGATAATTAAAAATTGAAAATTGTTATTTTGATTCATTTAATGCCTTATCCCTGACTAAAGTCGTTGCTCGATATAAGGTTTCCGGGATGCCAGCATCGGTCCACCAGCCATGCAGTGTTTCGTATTCCATTGTTCCTTCTTTAATGTATTGATTATTCACATCCGTGATTTCAAGCTCTCCCCTGTCGGAAGGTTTTAAGGTTTTAATTATTTCATAGACGTAGCTGTCGTACATATAAATACCAGTTACCGCCAGGTTTGATTTTGGTATTTTAGGTTTTTCCTCAATACTAATAATTTTGCCATTTTTAACTTCAGCCACACCGAAACGTTTAGCATCAGGCACTTCTTTCAAAAAAATCCTTGCTCCTTTTTTTTGATTGCGGAAATTTTCTACCGCCGGACCAATATTGTCTTCAAAGATATTGTCACCTAAAATCACAACAACCTTTTGGTCATCGGCGAAATCTTGAGTCAAACCTAAAGCTTCAGCAATACCTCCCGCCCCTTCTTGATAAGCATATCTTAATTCGCGCAGGCCGAATTCTTTGCCATTGCCTAAAAGACGCAAAAAGTCACCTGGACTATTGCCGCCCGTGACAATCATCACTTCCTTGATTCCCGCATTAACTAAAGTCTGCAAAGGATAATAGATCATCGGTTTATTGTAGACAGGGAGGAGATGTTTATTGGTCACCTTGGTGGCAGGCAGAAGCCTTGTGCCTGTGCCGCCAGCTAAAATAATTCCCTTGACATCTGTTTCTGCTGCGCGTTCCTTTTTTTGCGACCTTAATCTTTCATATTCCTCAATATCCATCACTACCGTTCGGGGATTTTCTCCCTCAATAATGATGTGAGTTTTACTGGTTGCGCGAGTGAGAGTCGCTATTTTTTGTGAATTTTCTTTGTTAAGCATAAATTTTAGTAATCAGTAATCAGTAATTAGTAATCAGGGAATTTATCCTTTTACCGATTACCGATTACCGATTACGAATTTAGGTATTCTTCCAATGTTTCTTCCCAATGCCTTAAGCGAGGCAGTTTCGTGTTTAATAAAATTGAATACATCGGTCTTTTGGCGCGGGAACGATATTCTTGACTGGAAATCGGCTTCATTTTTGCCTTAATTCCATTAAGGAGAAGAATTTTACGCGCGAATTGATACCAGTTGGTTTTACCTTCATTAGTAATATGATAAATACCAAAAGGTCTTTCCTGTTCTAGAATTTGACGGGTCGCGCGGGCCAAGTCACGGGTATAGGTCGGTTTTCCCCATTGATCATTAACGACCGTAAGTGTAGCATTGCTCTGTGCTTTCTGCAATATTTTATCTACAAAATTAATTCCTTCCTTTCCAAATAACCAAGAACTACGGATGAGATAATATTGTTCACAATGGCGGCGCAAAAGGGCTTCTCCTAAAAACTTAGATTTTCCATAGACGTTGATTGGATTGGGTTGGATAGTTTCTTTATATCCTTTACGATTTTTTCCTTCAAAAACATAATCCGTGGAATAATGAACTAAAACAGCATTAAGTTTTTTTGCAATCTGCGCAAGATATCCGACAGCCTTGCCATTCACTTTTAGGGCTTGCTCTTGGTTTCCCTCTGCTTCTTCAACATTAGTGTAAGCGGCGGCGTTAATGATAATGTCTGGTTTCAGACGGGAAATTTTATTTCGCAGAGTCTTTCTTCTGGTAATATCCACATTATTTTTATCCCAAGAAGTGAGCTCGCAATCTTGAAACTCTTGAACTAGGGATCTGCCTAGCATACCCTTGCTTCCTAAAACTAAGATTTTTTTCCCGAAATTTTCTAATAGTTTATTGCGGCTGCGGATAAGATCAGGATGGATTTTTATTCCCTTGCGCACAAATTCTTTGATATCTTCATTATAAGTATAGAGAAGAGCGCGATCTAAGGACTTTCGGGCAAGAGACAGGACTTCTTTTAATTCAACTGATCCAACTCCGCCTTTTGGCGCTGGCGCGGTTACATCCGCGAGATAAATAATTTTGTCCAAAATATCCATATTTATTTTGGGAACACAGTGTCTTTCTATCGCCTGGAGGATTGTTTTGTCACGGACATTGAATTCTTGTTGAGCCAATTTCGCGCCCACCGCGGCATGCAAAAGCAGAATGTGTTTTTTGGTAAAAATGTCTATCTTAATGCGGTACTTTTTGGCGAGCAGAATCCAAGTTTCTTCGGACAAATCGCGCGCCATATCGTGAATTAAGCCGGTAAAATAGGCTTTCGCAGGATTCACACCGCCGATGATTTTTGCTATTTTTTCCGCCGTTTTTGCCACGGATAGACTATGAAAAAATCTATCCTCCGATAGACTCTTCTTCAGGTAGGCGGTAATTTTTTTTAAATCAGGGTTATTCATAATGAAATTTCATTCACCTTTTACCATATTGTCTTTTGTAATATTTAAGGTATTCTTTGGACTTAATTCTTTTCCACCATTCTTCATTATTTTTATACCATTCTATAGTGCATTTCATTGCTTTTTGAAACTGATACTGCGGTTTCCAGCCTAAACGGCGAACTTTGCTTGAATTTAGGGCATAGCGTCTGTCGTGGCCGAGACGGTCCTTAACATATTCAATCATTTTTTTGTCTCTGTCTAGGGTTTTCAAAATTAACTTAGTAATTTCAAGATTCGTTCTCGGATTATCGCCGCCGATATTATAAATTTCACCTATCTTGCCTTTATGGAACACCAGATCAAGAGCCGTACAATTATCTTCAACGTAAATCCAGTCGCGCACATTTTTACCATCGCCGTAGAGGGGAACCTTTTTTTCTTCTAAAATGTTTGTTACAAAGAGAGGGATCAGCTTTTCCGGATATTGGTAAGGTCCAAAATTATTAGAGCTTCGCGTAATTAATACGGGGAGGTTAAATGTGCGGTGATAGGCGCGAACCATTAGGTCTCCGCCGGCTTTAGAGGCTGAATAAGGATTATTTGGCGCTAAAGATGATTCTTCGTTCGCTTTGCCATTAGTGAGGCTGCCGTAAACTTCATCAGTAGAAATTTGGAGATATCTTTTAATCTTGAATTCCTTTACTGCTTCCAGAAGATTTTTAGTACCCAGAATATCGGTACGGATAAAATCATCAGCGCCCATAATGGAGCGGTCTACGTGCGTCTCGGCAGCGAAATTTAAAATCCCATCTACATCTTTCGCTATTTTGTTTACCAGCTTAGCATCAGTAATGTCGCCCTTCACGAATTTATAGCGAGAGGTTTTGATGTCTTTTAAATTATCTAAGTTGCCGCAATAGGTTAATTTATCTAGGTTAGTGATTCGGTAACGGGGATATTTTTTGAGGAGGTAGTGAATAAAGTTGCTGCCGATAAACCCCGCACCACCGGTGATTAATAATTTCACCCTGTTAGAAATAAAATTATTTTTTCTTGGCATATATTTTTTGTATGTTAATCATTTTCCCCGCGGAAATCGTATTTCTAACGAGGCAATGATTTTTGATAGAGATCATATTTATAGAGACTGGCTAAGATGGAAGCGCCCAGAATTTGATTTTTCATGATCATTTTTTCAATTTCCGCGGGGGTGAACTTTTGCACCCTATCTATTTCCGCAGGATCGGGCTTTTTGTGGATGGGAGACATATCTTCTGCAAGGTAGATCCAAAAATGCTGGGGATAGGCGGTAGAAGTGACAAATTCCGTGCCGATTTTAGTCCATTTTTTGGCGTTAAGACAGGCTTCTTCCGCCAATTCCCTTTTTGCCGCGGCAAGGTAGCTTTCTTTGTCCTCTTTGCGCCCCATCGGGATTTCCCAGGTGTATCTTTTCAGGGTGTAGCGATATTGGCGCACGAAATAGATATTGCCTTTTACATCCCTAGGAATGATCGCTATAAAAGGTTTTTTCCGAATATAATAATAGTTTACTTTTTTCCCCAACTGATTGATTACTTTATCTTTAAAAAGGTCAAGGTATTGGCAACTGTAAATTTTATGGGAAGATATCTTCCGCCAGCGGGTTGTTTTTATATTTTTTAATGTGTGCTGTGTTCTTCTCATCTATTTAAGTTTACCAGAAAAAGTCCTAGAAGGGCAAGTCATCCCATTTTAATCTTCCAATCGTAAGGAATTAATTCGGTATTATATGGTAAGCGGTATTCATCTGGTTTTTGCGGATTATAAGGGTGGGTTGGAACATTAATGATGAGTGCTTCTTTGTCGGAAATGCATTTCCAACCATGATAAATCTCCTTGGGAACTTGGACTAAAACTGGGTTATGCTCACCGATAAAAAATTCGTTCACTTCGCCCAAGGTCGGAGAATTTAAACGGCCATCATAGAGAACAAGTTTAATCATTCCTTGAATGCAACAAATGTAATCGGTTTGAATTTTATGTAAATGCCAAGCCTTCACAACCTGCGGGTAGGTAGTGGTGAGATAGACCTGTCCGAAGTTTTGATAAAAGTCGTCATCTTGGCGTAAAATCTCTATTACTCTGCCGCGCTCGTCGGGATGGACATTTAATTTTTTGATTTGGACATCAGTAATCATAAATTGAATTTATTTTGGATTAAGATATATAGGATGAGTTTTCGCAATCCTCGGCAGGGAATTTTTAATTCTTATTGGATTTTTCGCTTTAAGCATTGCATAAAGGGATAAAGTTTGGCGCGTGATTTTTTGCCAATTATAGTTTCTTTTCACCCTTTCTCGCGCCAGGTGGCCATTTTTTAAAACTAATTCTGGATGATCATTTAAAAATAAGATTTTTTGAGTAAGGTCAACAAAACTTTTTGATTTAAAGGTGTAACCCGCTTCTCCAATCGCCTCTTGGTTTTCCGGGATGTCGGAGACTAAAACGCAACGGCCAGATCCCATTGCCTCCAGAAGACTAATAGATAATCCTTCCACTTCCGAAGGTAAAACATAAAGATAGGCATTAGAAAGGAGTTCGTTCAAAATTTTTCCCTGTTGGTGGCCTAGAAAGACTACATTAGGATTATTTTGAGCTAATTCTTTAAGATAGTCAAGATAGTTTTGATTTTCTTTAGGGTTATCTCCCACAATCACCAGCTTTTTATTCAAATTCAAATTTTGGAAAGCACGAATAAGATAATGAATACCTTTTAAAGGAATAAGGCGAGAAACCGAAAGAATATAGCTATTTTCCGTTAGTCCCCATTTTTTAATTCGTTGCGCTTTTTGCGGAGGGAAAAGAGGTGCGCCATTGGGGATATAAAATATGTGAGCGGTCGGATACTTGCGGCGGCAGTAAGAATACAGATTTTTTGAGACCGTAATCGTGGCGTGAGGAAATTTTACCGTGGCCCATTCCCCCAGAGCAAGAAAAAGGCGGGCAATATATCCCCATTTTTTATTGAAGCGGTCGCGCGAATGAAAGGTGGCGATGATTTGAGTCTTTCTTTTTAAAAGCCGAGGCAGAAAAGCGAGGAGCGAGGGTCCAACTGAATGAATATGAATAATATCCACCTTTTGAAATAAGACATGAATTAAGGAGGTTAGAGTGTGCGTGATCGCGGCTAAATTTTTTGTGGGGATATAAGGGGTATAAATGATTCGCACCCCTTTATATCGCCTAACGCGGCTTTGTGTATAATGGCGGCGGGAGTAAACCAAAACTTCGTGCCCTGCTTTTACCAAGCGGACAGCTAGTTCTTCGGTATGTCTCTCCACTCCGCCATCGCGGCAGGGAATGCCCTTAGAGCCGATAATTGCTATTTTCATTATTTTGGGATTTATAGTAGAAGAGTTATTATACATCTTAAATCGTTATAAGTCAAGAGCTTTTGGTTCTAATGCCCTTGGCGTGCAAATTGATAAATCTTCATCAGATTTTGATAATAGATTTCCGGATTGTAGCGCCTAATTTCCCGTTTTGCCCTTTGACCGATCTTTCGCGTGACTTCGCGGTTTTGATAAAGGGATTGGATTTTTTTCTCGAGTTCCGCGGCATTCTGGAAAAAGAAACCAGTACTTCCTTCGCGGATGATTTCTTGAAGACCGCCCTTTTTGCTCGCGAGCACCACTTTACCTAAATTAAAAGATTCTAGGACGACTAATCCGAAAACCTCCTGCCAACTGCTCGGAACGACCACAAAGCGGGATTGCCGGATAATCTTTTTGAGTTCGTCTCCTTGCTTGTAACCCAGAAACTGAATATTGGTAATATAATTTTTTTGAATATAAGCTTCCAGTTTTTCTTTCTCGGGACCCTCCCCGGCTATTTTCAATTTAATTTCTGGCAGTTTTTGCATCACGGAGATTAAAAGATCCAAGCCTTTTTCGGGCGAAAGGCGGCCGAAAAATAAAATATAATTTTTTTCCTTCGCAGATAGCAGATTCTCTTCTTTAATAAAATAAGGCAGGGTTACTAATTTTGCTTGCGGCAATCCCCATGCTGTAAGTTTTTGGCGCATAAACTTGCTCGGACAGATGAAAATGTTAACATAACGTTCATAAAAATGAAAGGCTTTATGAAAATACATTTCCAGAGTGTTAACAAGAGAAGCAAGATAAGAATCCTTCACGCATTTATTTAAAAAACATTGATAATATTTTTTCTTTCTGCATTTTTCGCACACTTTATTATGCTGAAAAAGCTGGTAGTTTGGACAAATAAGTTTGTAGTCATTCACTGTCATTACGATAGGGATTTTATGCTTTTTTAAAATTCCTAAAATAGAAGGTGAAATTTGATGATAGATGTTATGAATATGAGCGATCTCTGGTTTTTCTTTTTGAATCAAAGCTCGGATTTTTCTTTTCGCCTCCAGTGAATAAAAGATACGGCCGAGGGTCGCGAGAGTCTTGAAGGAAAATTTGGGGCGCGAGAGATCCACTTCATTTACAAAATATTGCGCGTGAGGAGAAGGCTCGTTTTTATCGCTACGCATAGAGAAAGGAATTACTTTGTGGCCGTGCCTTTCTAGCAATTTAGTTAAATCAAAATAATGACGGTCTGCTCCGCCCTGAATGTGGTAAAATTTGTTGATGTTGAGAATGCGCATCAGGGAAAGTTAAAAGTTAAATCGCAAAAGGCAAATCTGAAAGGTAAAAGTAAAAACTTTTTACTTTTAACTTGTAGATTTCACTTTTGACTTTTGAAATTTGACTTTTAATATTTTTATTCTCAACTTCACCCAGCTTAAGAGAACTATAATATTAAAACCTATTCTTCGTTGAGGGTAATGTTTTTTCCAAAAATATAGAAGGCTGTTTCGCAAATATAGCCAAGGCGCGAGAGAACCTTGGGATGATCCGTGATGATGATGAATTACTTCATCTTCTCCCCAGAAGATAATTTGAAAGCCAGCCTCCCGTGCTCTTTTGCAGAAATCAATGTCTTCTAAATACATAAAATAATTTTCATCAAAAAGCCCAATTTTTTCCAAAACGGATCGGCGGATGAAAAGGCAGGTGCCAGAAAGCCACTTTACCCTCCGAGTCTGGTAGAATTTTTTACGTGTCCAAAGATTAGGCATCACTACCCTGCCCCAGGGAAGGATTTTGTAGAGTAAGGTTAGGTCTAAAAATTCTGTCGCGAGGGAGGGGTAATTTCCAAAATTAGCATTGATGCTTCCATCTAGCAGAGTCAGGCGGGGCGAAGTGATGCCCACGTCTGGATGGCGGTCTAAAAAGGTAATAATCTTGTTTAAATTTTGATGCGCAAAAGCGTCGGTGTTTAAAAGCAAAAGATATTCGCCTCGCGCGATCTTGATTCCTTGATTCACAGCGGCGGCGAACCCGCGATTTTTTTCATTGATAATCAGCCTTACTTGAGGAAAATCTTTTTTAATTCTCCCGACAGAGTTATCTTCAGAATTGTTATCTATGACAATTGCCTCAATAGGTATTTTAAGAAAAGCCGCGAATACTTTAGATAGGCATTCTAAAGTCAGGGTGCAGGTATTATATGAAGGAATAATTATAGAAAGTTTAATCTTATTTCGCATTTTTTTGGTTAATTAGCTGATTGTAAATTGCGAGTAATCCTATAATATACCAAAATACCATTCCATAGTACAGCCCAATTAAGGTAGCTTCCACCATTGAATTTAGCAGCACGATAATGAGCGTGGAAACAAATCCCAGATAAAGCATTTTTTCCTCCGGATTCAAAGAGATTTTTTGAGCCTTTTTAATTTCTAAATAAATGGCGCGAATAACCAGCATAAAAGCGGCAAAACCGATTATTCCGAGTTCAAGAAGCACTTGCAGAAAAAAATTATTACTTTCCGTTTCCACGGACCAAGGCAAAAGATTTTTGTATTCCAATTTTAAATTGCCCGTGCCTACACCCAAGATGGGATTATGAACAAAGATTTGATAAGCAGAACGGAATTCCACTATCCGAAAACGGGTATTGGGATCCGTCAAAACTCGCGTCAGACGATCTAAAAATTTATCAGAATAAGAGGCAAGGGGGATAGCGATTACGGCAAGAAGGACGCAGATAAAAAGGATAGCAAAGAGTTTTTTAACTTTTTGTTTTCTGAAAATATAAATAAAACCAGCCATCAGGGAAAAAATCTCGCCTTTACCAAGGGTTAAGAAGGTAGCCATTCCACCCACAATCGTTTCGGCAAAGAGAAGCATTTTCAACCATTTATTACGGGTAGTTAATAATAGAATATAAGTGAATGGCAGAGTCATAATAATAATGGCCGCAATGTAAACCCATTTCCCTACCGGTGTGATTATCGCTTCACGGGCTAGGGCATAGTCTCCTTGAAAACCACCCAGAGAGATGACTTTGAAAATTAACTGGGTAGCAACCAACAATCCGGTTATGGGGATAGAAAAAAGAGCGATTTTAAAATCCCTTTTGTTTTTGATGAGATTTACGGCTAAAAGCAAGATTAAAAAATGAAAACCAAGATTGCGCAGGGCAATGACGGCACGGGAAAGATTATCCGCCCAGCCCAAAGATAAGACAGATAGAAAGATATACAAAAGAAAGCATCCTAAGAGTAAAGGAAATCTTATTTGCTTAAATTGTTTTTGGGCAATGAGCTTCAAAATAAAGAATAAAGTTAAAATAATGACCAAAATTTCAGCGAGGCTTACTTGGTAATACCAATCCTGGATGCGGATGGTAGCTATTTGACCGAAGACAATAGCAGGCGGAATCAGAATAAGGACAAAAACAGGGTTTTTGAGGTAAAGGAAGATAAGAATGGCGAGACCAAAAATTATGCCAAAAGTTAAGAGTAAATGCCCCCATCCCTCGTCTCCCCAATTAGAAAACAAGGGTATAAGGATACCGAATAATAGAATAAGTATGGAAATAAGAAGGATTTTTTTGACCATAGTTTTAAGCTTTACTATACATCAAAAGTCAGTTTTTGTCAAATAAAATGGTAAAAAAATAGGGTAAGGAGAGAATTAAATTGAATTGAAAATCTTTTTAATCTCCTTACCCTGCTCCGTGCCTTAATTGACAATCGCTGTGCGATTGTCAGCGCCGGAGTTGATAAAGGTGCCGCGGTTATCCAATTTACCTTTGAACTGGTAAACCGGATATTTATTAGATGTTCCATCTGCCACCTTGATGAGATAAACAGCCGTTGTGCCATTGACTTTCACCTCGGATGTGTATCTTGCTCTTTTATCTGACCAAAGCACGAAGGCAAATTCTTTATCTGGCACGTATGATCCGCTCCATTCCCAACTGCCGTTCTTATATGATATTGGCACGCTTGCCCAACCTGTCACATCTGAAGAGAGGTAGATGGTTGTTCCTATACTTTCTGCGGTTGTTAAAGTGAATTTGACATTGAGGATACCTACACCACCGGACAGTTGTAGAACCTTACTATCAGTGTCAAACATTAATTGGAAAGAACCGCTGCCGTCTATGTTTTGTAATTTGACATTATTAACCCACAAATCATAGATGACACTACCGCCAATGAATGATGCCTTAATATAACCCGGTAGAGTGGTCCATACCTTAACACGGCAGGAGTTAAATTCATTGATGCTGTTGAAAGTAATTTTTTTCACATTAGGATATTCATTCCCGTCTGCGAAAAGATTACTTTCCACTTCAATGGCTCCGGTTGCGGATGGCGCCATTTTACTTTCCGTGGTTATGCTGGGCAATATCGTCCCTTCCGGGTATGACAGAGATAACCTAGCAATAATGGTGGAAACCTGCTCTCCCATTTCATCGCCTAGAATACTACTAAATGGGTTGCGTGCCTGATCGCAGCCCAAGAACAGAAATGTCAGTAAAACCACCATCAGGCAGGTGGTTATTATCCTTATCATTACTTAATACCTCCAGTTCAGAAATTTACGGTTTCACCCTAACGGGTGATCTCCCGTTAGGGATGACAGGTCAGGAGACCTGAACCAACGTAATGGTTATATTCCTGGTCCGGGTTCAATATTGTCCCCTTCGATTCGGAAATTAATACTCCCTTTCTGGGTTGACGGGTTGATTTTAACCCACTTACTACTAGATTTATGCACCGCTGCCCAGAAGGAGTCAGCCGTCTGAAGTTCTATGCCTAATACTTGAATTGTGGCATTTCCTTGATAATCTCCCGCAGGTGGCATGGGGAATGAAGCCTCCAAACATTTTGTATTGGGGTTGTAGGTCATTTCCCTGCCTTGGGCTGGGCGCCAAGCTGTGGAGCTGTCAACAAAATAGATTCTTTCACCAGGTCCGGGTTGTCGGATAAGTCTTGCGTCAACAGCTACAAGGAGATTATTACCATCGCTAGAAATGTCAATAATATAGTCTCCCGTACCTTGAGTAATAGATGCTGTTGGTGCAATATAAGACGTTGACGTTGCTGAAGCTGCGGCGGCTGCGGAAGCAGATGCAGATGCTGTCGTTGCCGCTGTTGCCGCGGATGATTGTCCGAAAAGTCGCAGTTTTGGCTCTGGGTGCACTACAGGACCTTGATACCCTGGCGTACAGTGCCAATTCACGGGCTCGCGTTGCTCCATTTGCATCATTAACGCGCGAGCAGCCATTGCCTTGGTGACTATTATCTCATTATCGTTGCTGCATTTTGAGGGGTATACAGCGCAACCCATCAGAACAATTGTGAGACTAAGAAATAAACCTATTAACAGAACAGACAAAACCTTTTTCATTTGAGAAACCTCCTTGCATTTGGATCTTGCGAAAAACCGACTCCGATCAAGACTCTGTCTTGATCAAATTCGGGATTTATTTTACCCATCCGTCGGTCTTTCTCTTTTACTAACATTCTCTCCCAAGAAATTTCCAGCCAGAATGGGAGAAGATTAATTCTGGCATACACTCCGCCATTGGGTCTAAGCTCACTTTCCCAAATCTCACTCTGGTAATAGGCCCAAGTTGTTTGAAGACCTATTTCCAGACTTTGTTGAAAATTCACGCCTAGACGTAGACGCAGTTCACTATCTGTTCCGGGATAACGGATACCGCCGAGTTTACCGAGGTCAAATGTGGTATAGGCGGCATCAAAACTAAATAAACGGTGCCATGCTCGCATCTGGGCGAGAAATAAATTCGTGTCAAATTCACCGTTCCATTTCAGTTTTAATTCATCGCGCGTCCTGACATTGCACCAAACACTACCTAATCCCCAATTCAGATTAATCTCTGGCACGATGAAAGCGCCCAAGATTATTTTTTCATCCTTTTCTAGTCTCGCAAATTGGGGATTCCATTTTTGATAACCTTGGATGTGGACCATTGGTCCGCCGTCCAAAGAAAGACACCATGGCAGGTCAAACGGCTTTTGCATTACGATATACATCACCGTATTTTCTTCATCACGGAAATTACGGCTGTGGATGATATCAAAGAACACCGGCTCATCTATTTTCATATGGGCTTCGGTGTATAGATATTTTGCCGTATCCGCGTCTGCAAAAACTTTGACCACTAACATCAACATCATTACCAAAACCACCAGCAATTTTTTCATTTTATCACCTCTCGATCTTGTAGAATCTTTAGTTCTAATTAAGACACTCCGTCACTGCGAGGAAGACACAAAGTGCCGACCAAAGCAATCTCGTTTTTATATTATGATGAGATTGCTTCGTCGGGCTTGAAAGCCCTTCTCGCAATGACGGAAATGCCCACCTTATTACAGATGATGTAGTTCTATAGAATATGAGTTCAATTATTTTTCAAAGAACATTCTTAAAATTATAACTAAAAAATTATTTTTCAACAATCTTTAAGCCGCCAATGTAGTGGTCTGACTTTTTCTCTTCTATTGTCGTATCGCCATTTTGCACGACCTCCATAACCTCTGTTTTTTCATTTTCTTGCGGTTCGGGGGGCATAATAGGCGTTGGTTTTTGCGACAGACTTTGGGTTTTCCAAAGAATTACTATCGCGCTAATCGCAAGGCCTACGAATAAGCTTAAGATAATGTTTAGCAAAATATTCGGTTTCACGGGCCGCTCCGAGACGAGCGGCGTGTCTAAAACCACGATTCCGACTTCATCTCCTAAATTATAATAAGCTTTGCCTTTTTTGGAAAAATTGTAAATAATGGCGTTCATAATATTTTTTGCTTGCGAGGCTTCGGGATGATAGACATTGATTTCAATAATACTTGTGTCCGTGGAAACGCGGGAACTAACCATTTTAGCCCATTTTTCCCGGAGATCTTTTTCTTTCTTTGGAAAATAAATTGAATCAATCGGAAACCCAGAATTCAAGACATCATTCATAAAAGAACTGCTTTTTATAATTTTCGCAAACAGCATAGCCAACCTCTCGGCAGACTGGCTTGCTTTATACATATCTAGGTCGGCATTTGTTTTTTGGGTAATCAAAATCCGGCCGCTTGCTCTGTAAAGCGGTTTTTGAAGGGAACTTGCGATTAAACTTACCACAATCGTGGCAAGAGTAATAATCGTAATAGTGCGCCAGCTTTGGCGGATCCGTTGTAAATATTGTTGATAATTCATAAGATCATAAGATTTGTGAAATTACATTGTACACTAAATCTAAAAATCTGTCAAGCTTTTTTGTGCTTGACAGATTTTTGAGTAAGATAAGCTTTAATTATTCTTTTTCGTCCATTTTACCCAAAACAACTTTTATTTCTAAGCTTTTCTCCTCTCTTACGACAGTGAGGGTGATTTCTTCATTTGGTTTATATTTTTGAAGTAAAGTAGTCAGAGAATGATTTTCGTCTATTTCTTGCCCATTAACGCGCGTAATAATGTCCATTTCTTTCAAACCAGCTTTTTGCGCCGGGCTACCCGGGAGAATAGGCAGAAGATTGGGATCACCACTATAAATAAGAGCTCCTTTTTCGACTGGTAGTTTGTTGAGGTTAGCTAATTCAGGGGTGATAGGGATAAGGCGCACTCCAATATAAGGACGGATAATTTTACCTTCGCGGATCACACTATCAATAGCAGTTTTAATATTATCAACGGGAATGGCGAAGCCGACCAACTGTCCTTGGCGGTCAATCGCGGTGTTAATACCTATAACCTGACCTTGAATATTGACTAATGGCCCTCCAGAATTACCGGGATTGATTGCCGCATCGGTTTGAATCACATCTTCCAAGCTTTCCGATTGCAACATCCCGTCGCCTGCTTGAACAGAACGTCCGATCGCTGAAACAACTCCTGTTGTGACTGTATTTTGATATTCGCCAAGCGTATTGCCGATAGCAATAACTTTTTGCCCCACTTCAAGATCACCAGAATTCCCTAATTCCGCCACAGGCAAATTTTCCGCTTGAATTTTAACGACGGCAAAATCATTAGAGGGATCGCGAGCTAAAACCTGCGCCTCGTAGTTTTTACCATCGCTGGTGACGACGGTATATTTTGCGCCAGTATCGGCGACCACGTGCTTATTGGTGGCGATTAAACCATCGTTGGTCAGAATAAAACCTGTGCCCCCTCCCTTTTGTTGGAAAACATCTCCGAAGAAGCCTCGGGCGTCGCGCGTGCTGATGATACTCACGACGGCCGGGGAAATCTTTTTAACCGCGGCAATGACTCCCGATTCTTCATTAATCACCACCTTTTCATTTTTTTGGATGGTTACTGGCTGGTCGCTCTTTAAAAATTCATAGCGTTCAAAGAAAGGAATTGTGGAAAGATAAGGCAAAATAATCCTGTTTGTTATTATGCTCCCTATTCCGCCTGATAAGAATCCCAAAATAATAATCATTAATATAATAAGAAACCATTTAAAAGCAGAATCTTTCTTGATGATTTTTGCTTTTTGACTGCTTGGCGCTTTTGATTTGGGCTTAAAGTGCGCTCTGGTGTTCGTTCGAATAGATTTAATTTGGATGTTTTTGAAGTCGTTCATAAATTGTAAGTAACTGGTAATTAAGGGAATATCTTTAGGGGATTAAAGTTATCAGTTTACTCGTTATGAGTTAATATATTTTTACCTCGGTATCCATTGATTAGAAAATAAAACGCTTGAGATTGTAATAATTCCCAGAAGAAAATAAATTTTGATTAAACGTCGGGTTAACATTTGGCGGGAATAGTATTCTAAAATGCCGAGGATGATATAGACACTTACTATCACAATGATAGCATTGGCGATGTAATTTGTGGGCCAGAAGGTAAGAGACCAGAATATCTGGCTAGCGGTTAAACTCGTGATCAAGGTATAGAGAACGGCTAAGGAAGGTGTGAAAATTTCACTCAAAAATTGATAAGTCAGAGAGAAAACAACGAGAACAACGATTAAAAGAGCCTGCCAAAGAGGAAAAGACAAAAGATAAATTAAAGCAAAGAGGTTTGCCGTTAGAAAAAATGTAGTGAGTATGACCAGAGCTTCATTTGTCGTGTAAACAACCATTTTCCGTTTGTCTTCTTCGGATTTTAAAATTACTTCTTGGTGGGAGTAAAAACGATATTTACTTAAGGTTGCGATGTTATTTAGGACAATTCCTAAAATAATACTCGCGCCGATGATGAAAAAATGCTGCACATAGCTTTTTTGGGCGAGGATAAAAAGAGCGAGAATGCTTAAGGTATAGAAAAGTGGCAAGATTAAATAGATGAACTGTTTTAATTTTTTTTGACTCAAAAATCCACCCAGATAAAGAGAAGCAAGGAGCACGCATCCTATAATAACGCCAAAAATTTTCCAAAAAATTTCAGGATATTGAATGACGAATTCGAGACCAATCAGCATAGTTAGAGGAGGCAGGATGGTGGCGATTTTAGAAAGCCAGGAAGACATAGGGAAATTTTTAATTTTCAATTTCTAATTTCTATTAAATTTTCAATATTTTAATTTTTAAACAGTTTGAAAATTATTTGTTTAGAAATTGATTCATTAAAAATTTAATGAAAATTGAAAATTAGAAATTGAAAATTATTTTATGTTTCTTGTTAAATATCTGACAATCTCTTCTCCTTCTTTTGATAACTTTATCTTTGATTTTTTTCGAATTCTGATTTGGGTAACCTTTTCCTGTATCAATTTAAATTCGTTTCGCGTTTTGCGGTCCAGATGTTCTGCGGGAAAGCTTGGCCATGGGGTTATGATTAAATCGCCTTTTTCTTTTAATTCGTGATATAGTTCTTCCGTGATAAATGGCATAAAGGGATGCAATAGTTTTAAGGTTTCGCGGAGAATCTGGCGCAGGATAAAGCCAACTTCTTTCTGTTCTTCCTTATTTTCGCTGTAGATCCTTGCTTTGGCGATTTCAAGGTACCAATCGCATAATTCATTCCAGAAAAATTTATACAGACGTTTTGCGGCATAAGCAATCTTGTAGTTCTGCAAATATTGAGTTACTTTTCTAATCGTATAATGCAGTCGGTAGAAAATCCAGTGGTCAGCCAGGTTGTCAGCGCTACGCGCGATTTTGAGAGCGGCAGACTCCTTGTAATTTTTAATCGGCTGCGTGTTTTCAATGACGAGCTTTGTGGCATTATAAATTTTCGTGACAAAATTGCGGGAAGCGCGGATTTTGTCTTCCATTGCCTGCCGGCTCATTTTGATATCGCGGCCAGGATAAGCGCTTCCCGCTAAGGCAAAGCGCAGAGCGTCCGCGGAATATTTTTCAATCATTTCTAATGGATCAACGCCATTACCCAAGGACTTGCTCATTTTTTGTCCTTTTTCATCGCGGAGCGTGCCATGGATAAAAATAGTTCTAAAGGGAACATCGTCCATAAACTTTAGCCCCAAAATAATCATTCGGCAAATCCATAGGTATACAATTCCTGGCGCGGTAACCATTACATCTGAAGGGTAATATTTTTTAAGATCGGCTGTTGCTTCGGGCCAGCCCAGGGTGGAAAATGGCCAAAGACCAGAAGAAAACCACGTATCTAAAACGTCTTTTTCTTGGGTAATTTTTTTGCTTTTGCAAAGGGGGCATGATTTCGGTTTTGTGGCTGAAATAATAGGCTGATCTGAACAGTCGCAGTAATAAACCGGCATCGGGTGACCCCAGACGATTTGTCGTGAAATACACCAATCATGAATTTGGGAGAGCCAATCAAGAGCTTGTTTTTTGTAGCGCTCTGGAAGGAATCGCACTTCCCCTTTTTCAATTGCTTCTATGGCTGGCGCGGCTAATGGTTTCATTTTAATAAACCATTGCACAGAAATTTGCGGCTCCACTACGCTTTTACAACGTTCACAAACCGCGACGTTATGTTTAATATTTTCTATTTTTTTTAAATACCCCTCCTCTCTCAAATCTTGAATGATAATTTCGCGAGCTTTATTTATTGGTAGTCCTTGATATTTCGCGGGAACATTTGTCATTTTACCATTGCGATCGATTACGATCGGCATCTGGAGTTTATGCCGTTCGCCTATTTGATAATCATTAATATCATGCGCCGGAGTAACTTTCACCGCGCCTGTAGCGAAATTTGGATCTACTGTTTCGTCAGTAATAATGGGAATTTCCCGTTTAGTTAAAGGTAAAATAACCTTTTTCCCTATTAATTTTTGATATCTTTTATCTTTTGGATGCACAGCGACAGCAGTATCCCCTAACATCGTTTCGGGTCTGGTTGTAGCCACAACTATTCTTGATTCTTGACTCTTAACCCTTGATTCTAAAAGAGGATATTCAATATAATATAACTTGCCTTCGCGCTTTTTATATTCCAATTCTAAATCTGTAATCGCAGTCTCACACCGCGGGCACCAATGAACAATGTATGGGCCTTTGTAAATCAGCCCTTCATTATATAAACGAATAAATTCTTCGGTTACTGCTTGGGCTGGTCCAGGATCTAAGGTAAAGGTTTTGCGCGACCAATCTGCAGATTCGCCTAGAGCCTGTGACTGTTCTGAAATTTTTTTTTCGTAGATTCGCGCCCATTTCCAAATATATTCCAAAAATTTTTTCCGACCTAAATCATCGCGGGTTTTTCTCTCTTCTTTCAGAAGTTTTTTTTCCATTGTCCCTTGCATTTGGATTCCGGCGTGATCAATACCAGGAAGCCAGAGGGTATCAAAACCTTGCATTCTTTTGGCGCGGACTAAAACATCAGTAATGGTATGTTGCAGGACATGGCCTAAATGCATCTCGCCGGTTAGATTGAGCGGCGGCATAATCATCACAAAAGATTTCTTTTTGGACTGATTGTCAGCCTTAAAATAGGCTTTTTTTAGCCAATATTGGTACCATTTTTTTTCAATTGTTTTAGCGTTGTATTTTTTGTCCATAAGCAAAAAATTGCTTTTTGAGCACATTTATTGTATCTTAAAAGCGCTGGATTGACAAGGAGTGTTTAATTGGAAAGGAGAATTTTGCAAGATGGAGATTTTGGATCAGGTTGTTACCGGCGTGGTTACTGTAAAAATATCAAACAAGGGGGATCAAAGAAGGGATTGGGTTATTTTGAAAGAAGAGCCCTTAATAGTAGTTGCAGAGAAAGTGTATAAAAAGTTCTGGCCGAATCAAAAGAAATACAGCGGCTTTAATGTTAAATCATTTGATCCTTTAACAAATATGTTAGAGGTTGAGGTAAAGTATTAGTTTGTCATTTTGTTTTTGCCTCAATCTCTTTTTTATTTAGCTTATTTGCTTTTTATGGTAAAATCAAAAAACCTATTCTTTTGAGAAATATATTTTTGGTGTCATCGCCGATTTTTGGGGGAACCCAGGTTTATATCGTTAGACCTGGATTCCCGCCTTCGCGGGAATGACAAATAAGTTGAAACTAAAATTGATAAAAAATCAATATCGCACTTGGTTAGAAATTGACACCAAGGCAATAAAAAATAACTATCAAATTTTTCGCAATTTAATTCCCAAGGGTTGCAAACTTTGTGGTGTGGTTAAATCTAATGCTTATGGTCATGGTTTAGTGGACTTTTCAAAAGAATTAGAATGTTTGGATATTGATTTTTTGGCAGTGGATTCTGTTGTGGAGGGTTTGCGTCTAAGAAAAGAGGGCATCAAGACTCCGATTCTGGTTTTAGGATATACTTTGCCCTCGTTAGTTAAAAAAGCGGCTATCAATAGTTTAAGTCTAACTATATCTTCTTTTGACGCAGTATACAGCTTACCGAAATTACTGGGGCGTAAGAAAATTAAAATTCACCTCAAATTAGACACGGGAATGCACAGACAAGGGTTTTACGAAGATGACGCGCAGAAAGTATTAAATTTTTTAAGTAAAAATAAGAATATAATTTTAGAAGGTACCTATACTCATTTTGCAGGGGCGAAGAATCCGGCGTTCCCGCAAAACACAAAAAAACAGCTTGCTATTTTTCAGAAATGGATTAAAGAATTAAGCAAAAAAGGCTGTAAGCCGATTTGCCACGCCGCGGCAACAGCCGGGACTATTCTCTTTCCAGAAGCGCGTCTGGATATGGCGCGCGTTGGCATCGGACTTTATGGTTTATGGCCATCCAAAGAAATAAAAGCCTTTGCGGCAGAGAGATTAAAATTGAAGCCGGCAATGCGATGGAAAACAATAATAGGTGAGATTAAAAATCTTTCCAAAGGCGAACGGATAGGGTATGATTTCACCGAGAGGGTAGATCAAAATTCCAAGATCGCCATCCTGCCTGTAGGCTATTGGCATGGTTATCCGCGCAGTTTATCCAGTATCGGCTATGTTCTGGTCCAAGGGAAAAGATGCAAGATTCTAGGTCGAATTTCTATGGATATGATTATTATTAACATTAGCGATGTTCCTAGGGCAAAAGTCGGGGATGAAGTGTATCTATTGGGCAAAAGCGGTCAGGAAAAAGTAAGCGCGGATGATCTGGCGTATCTTTCTGACACTGTAAATTACGAAATTGTGACCAGGATAAATCCATTGATTAAGAAAATATATTTGTAGAATTTAATATTTTTTCCCTTAAGTTTTGGGAGTTTGGCGGGTACAAGACCCCCTCTAACTCCCCCTTGCCAAGGGGGAGAAAATTTTAAACTGTGTCTAAAATCAAAGTTGGTATTTTATTTGGCGGAAAGTCAGCCGAGCACGAGGTTTCTTTGGTTTCCGCGGAATCAGTGATGGGACATCTTAATCAAAATAAATACGAAGTGATCCCTGTGGGGATTAACCGCGAGGGTAAATGGATTACAGCAGGCGAGCCTCTAAAACATCTAAAGAAGGGCAGACAAGGAGAGGCGCGGAAAAGGTTACTGCCGGCAGTGCACCATAAGGACGCAAAATCTCATGTTGCCACAAAAGCAGTGGACGTGATTTTTCCAGTTTTGCATGGCACTTATGGCGAAGATGGCACTGTGCAGGGTTTTTTGGAATTAGCGAATATCCCATATGTGGGCGCGGGAGTTGCGGCATCGGCAATAGGAATGGACAAGGTTTTACAGAAAGAGATATTCCGGGCCAAGGACCTGCCAGTGATTAATTATTTGGTTTTTTGGCGCAAGCGAATTTTAGAAAGATTAGATCCCCAGGTCGTGAAAGAGATTGAGGAAAAAATCGGCTACCCTTGTTTTACCAAGCCCGCTAATTCAGGTTCTTCGGTAGGTATTTTTAAGGCGCATACAAGGGCAGAGCTTCGATATATGATTAAAAAAACCGCTCATTTTGACCGCAAGATTATTGTGGAAAAAGCGGTCGCCAACGCCCGTGAGATTGAGGTGGCGGTTTTGGGCAATGATGATCCAGAGGTTTCGGTTTGTGGTGAAATTATTTCTTCCAATGAATTTTATGATTATGAGGCGAAGTATGTTGACGGGAAAAGTAAAGCGATTATTCCCGCAAAGATTTCCCAAAAAATAAGTGATGAAATTAGAAAAATCGCGCGAGAAGCCTATCTGGCGATTGACTGCTCCGGAATGGGGCGCGTTGATTTTTTAGTGGATGGAAAAATAAATAAAGTGTATTTAAGTGAAATTAATACAATCCCAGGATTTACTTCTATTTCTATGTATCCTAAACTCTGGCAGGCATCGGGTCTTTCCTATCCGCGGCTTCTGGACAGATTGATTCACCTTGCTTTGGAACGCCACCAAGATAAACAAAAAAATGAGACTATGTTGGAATTAAAAAGTAAGTGGTATCAGTAAACCCTGTTGGAGAATTTTGTTTTCTAACCCTGTTAGAAAGGATATGGAATATCTTCGCAGGAAGGCAGTAGATTGACTGTGTGTTATAACTAAAAATGGCTTAAATAAGCCATTTTAGTTATTATCTTAAGGAGTTATTTCATCCCTTGAATTTCTTTTAATTTGAAATAATCCCCCTTTATTTTTTTAATTTGGATTTCCGCGCCTTCTGCTATAGTTTTTTGATTGAGGAGGTTGATATTGAATTTTAAATTCAGAGGAGCAATAATGGCTCCGTGCTCTTCAATTTCGCCCAATTCAATCACTATTTTGGTGATTTTTTTTAAATGATTTTTTTGGGCGTATTCTAAGGCTTGGCGCAAAATTTTGTTGGCAGCGTGAAAGTCATGCATAAAATGGTAATTAGTAATCCGTAATCAGTAATTGGTAATTGTGAACAATCAGATGATAGTCGGTAAAAATTAATAGTTACTAATTACTGATTACTACATTAATGTACCGCGCAGGTGATGCAGGGATCATAGGCGCGGATGAGCATTTTGATATCGTCTTCTTTTTTGTTATTCTCTAAAAATTTTTCCAGATCGTTTTCCAGATTCGCTAAGAATTGAGCAGTGGGGGTAATAATATTGCAGTTTTTAATAAAACCCCTCGCATCGGTTTCATAATAATGAAAAAGAAGTCCGCGGGGTGCTTCAGTAACCCCCAATCCCCTGCCCGCCTTCGTTTTGTATTTTTGTATTTTTTCCGTTTTGATTTTTAATTTTGAAATGATTTTGATTGTTTCTTCTGTCGCGTGAATTACTTCAATCATCTGGGCAAGAAGATTATAAAAGATATTATAGCAAGGGAGGGAAAATTCAGTGCGAGCGAGAGCTTTATGCGCGAATGGATTCAACTTTTTGTAATTTAAATTGACGCGGCTTAATGCTCCTACAAGATAACTTTCGCCAACAATTTTGACTTTTTTGATTAAGTCCTCTGCCATTTCTTGCTTTTCGTTCGCCTTTCTCAAAAATATTCGGGGGGAGTAAGTTTTATTTTTAGGCAGTTTAATCTGACCATTATAAAGGGCATATTCTTGTTTATTAGACAAGGCGGCAAAAACAGTTAAGCGTTGAAATTCTGGGAAGGTGAGATTATTTAAAAAGTCAAAAAGGTCATTGGCGGTTTCCAGATTTTTTTTCGCAGCATTTAAGATTTTATTAAGCATTTTTCCCGAGGGCAACTTGCGAAAGCCGCCGATGGCAGTAGTTGTCGGGTGGATGTTGCGGCCGCCGATTGCATTTAGAATGAGGTTGCCAAAGTCGCGGATTTGGATTGCTTCCTTCGCAGTTTTGGGATTGATTTTCACTAAAGCTAAATCGTTTTTTAAATTAAAAAAATCAGAGAGGGCTAAAAAATAGATATGCGTCATATGGCTTTGAATGAATTGACCGAACAGCATTAGTTTGCGCAGGGTTGTTGTTTGAGGGCTTGCTTTAACGCGTAAAGCATTCTCTATCGCTTTGATAGCAGTCAAATTATGGACAGTGGGACAAATGCCGCAGATTCGCGCCGTAATCCAAGGCGCTTCAGTGTATTTTCGTCCGATTAATATTCCTTCAATAAGCCTCGCTCCTTCTTTGACCTCCAAACGCGCTTCGTGGATGAGACCATTTTCCAGCTTACCCACAAATCCCGCGTGACCTTCAATTTTGTTGATTGCGTTGATAGAAATGGTAATTTTTTTATTAGTTGGCATTTTATCTATTTTACTAATAGAAAATTTTTGATTTTTAACTAATTTGTATTGACTTAATTTCTATTGAAATAATCCAATAATCAATTAAAAATTAAATAAAAATTAAGAAGTAAAAATTAAAAATTAACTTATTTGTTCCCAAAAATTTCCAGAACCCTTTCATACTCTTTATTGCCTAAAAGTTCTTGCATCTTTTTTTCATTCGGTTCGTTTACCCTGCCGCGGCAGCCAGTGCAGGGCAGGTTACTTTTTAAGCAGATTGCTTCGCATCCGCCACGGATCATCGGTCCGAGACAGGGTTTGCCCTCTAGAAGCAGGCAGGGATAATTTTTAATTTGGCATTCATAGCAGACTGGACGGTCAGGCAGATGCGGTTTACTGCCAATCGCTACTTGCCTTAAGACTTCTAAAATTTCTTGATTGTTTGGCGGACAGCCGGGAATAATAAAATCCACGGGTACATAAGCAGAGAGGGGTTCTATTTTTCTATTATCAATTTTTTTTCCGGAAGACGGATAAACATATTTTAAGATTTTATCTTTATTGCCGTAATTTTTGATTTTTTGGATATTACCTAGATGAGCGCAGGCGCCTAGAGCGATCAAGGTTTTAGCTTGTTTACGCAGATTTTCCAGTTTTATTTTTTCTTCTTCCCTTGTGACCGTTCCTTCAATAAATGCAATATCAATGTCTATTTCACTATTAGCTTTTTTGTCCTCAATGAGATGGAAATCCACTAATTCAAAATCCTCCAAGACTTTAAAAAAAGTTTGGCCTAAATCTAAAATAGAGAAAAGGCAGCCATTACAAGAGGTGAGCGAAGTAATAATTAAAGTTTTTTTCTTTTTTTTCATCGGGAAAAAGGAATACGTTTTTTAGAGTTGAGGTTAATTTTTATCTTTTGGCTTTGGTCCTGATGCTGATTTTTTTTAATAATGCAATGCGTTAAATCAAATGGGTACATACCGGGTTTGCCAAAATCAATGCGTGCAGGGATAGCTTTGCCAATTTTAGCCAAATATTCCAATCTCTCTTGTTTGGCTTTAAGTTTTTTTGAGAGAGAGACCAGATTTGCATTGTTGGCGCAATCTATTGCCACCCCAAAGTGGTGGAAGATATTTTGACCTTTGATTACTTTTAAATCCGGCGGCACAAAAACGTTTTTAAAAATCGTTTTCTTGATGCCATATCGATATTCTAAATCTGCGACACGGTTTTTTTGCTGTTTTTTGATATTAACGAGTTTACAAAGGGTGAGAATATGGGCTAAGGCATAAGACGGAGAATAGATGTCCTCAATTTTGTTTTCAGCGATACCATCGGCGTGGTCTAGGGCAAAACATTCTAAAATATCTTCTTGGTCAATCAAGATTTTATTACGTTTTTTTGCGTAGTAACTAATTGTATTAGGAAAGGCGGTAATAATGTAGCGAGAAAGTGTGGCAAGCTTAATTGGCTTATTTTTGATAAATTTTTTTAAATCAACGGTGCTGATGCAAAAGGGGTGCAAAAAAAGCCTGCTTACTTCATCAATTGCTTTTGGTGTACATTTTATTTTCTTAAAATAAGGCAGGGTTTTTGCCCTTGCCATATTCAATTTTTGGATAAGATCGCCTTTTTTGGCCATAGTTTGTTTTGAAAGACCACAAGATAAAGCCCAAAAATTAAAAGCAGAATTCCTGTTATTTTTAAAGGGATCACTTTTTCATTGATAAATATCAGAGAGAGAAGGGAAGTAAGGGGCGCGCCGAGGGTCATAATTGCGGCGGCAGTGAAAGCGGGAATGTATTTCAAGCCATTATAAAAAGTAGTCACATAACCAAAAAGAATGATGGCGCTAACCACTATCCAAAGATATTGCCATAGGGAATAGCCGAGGGTGAAATGAAACCCGTTGTTTTTGACCAGGAGAAATAAAAAGATCAGAATTGCGCCGAAGAACATTCTACCCCAAGCAACCACGAAGCCTGAAAGATGGGTAAGAACTTTTTTGGCAAGCGCGATTTCAAAAGCCCACATTATCGCAGCTATTAAAATCAGAAGATCGCCGCGATTGAGGCTTTCCGGTTTATATTGAAAGTAGAAGATACTACCCAAAAGCATTATAAAGGCAGCGACTAGTTCATATTTGTTAATCTTTTTTTTCAGAAATAACCAAGAAATCGGCACAAGCCAAATAAATATTGTTTTGTGAAAGAAGCTTGCTTGCGCGGCTGAAGTGAGGGTTAAGCCCTTGAAGAAAAGGAGGAAGGGCACAGAGCCGCCTATAAAACCGATTAAGACCAAATTCCACCAATCCCTGCGGGTCAAATCCTTAAATTCCTTGAGCCGATAGATCAGAAAAAGCATAGCCGTTAATAATATGGCAACCAGGAGATTTTTCGCGAAGGTAAAAAAGTAGGGCTCAATACCCGACGCCTCCCATTTATTCAGGAAGACGGAGAAACCAGAGATGATGCTTGTGGTTAAAATAAGAAGAATGCCTTTAGTGTATTTCATAAGTTTATTGAAATCCTAAATCCTAAGCACCAAATCCTAAACAATATCTAAATCCAAAATTCAAAACTGTTTGAATTTAGAGATTTGAATTTTGAATTTGTTTAGAATTTAGGATTTAGGATTTGGGATTTAGAATTTTGAAGATATCTATTTATATAATTCGCTTGTTTTGAGGAAATTTTAGCAATTACAAAGCCATTCTGTTCTAGAACCCAGTCCCCCATTTTCACGGAAACCAAGGAAGAATCAAGGATCTTGTCTTGGTTGCTGGTGGCTTTGTTTTTATTTAATTTTATGATTTGATGGGGAATGGCAAGGCACATAGAAACAATTTTAAATTCTAAATTTTTAATTTTAAATCAAATCTAAATTTTAAATTATTTAATTTTAACCCCCTTTTTCCCTTTGTTTTAAAATTTAAAATTAGGATTTTAAAATTGATTTAAAATTCAGAATTAAAAATTTGAAATTTTTAAATAATGTTGGGTAAATCTTTAATCTCTGCCCAGGAGAATACCGGTCCTTCTTTACAGACGTATTTTCCGTTCGGGAGCGCGCAGTGTTGGCAGATGCCGACGCCGCAGTGCATGCGCCGTTCCAAAGAAAGATAAATCTCATCATCTTTAAACTTTAATCTTTTCAGCCTCTCCATAACGAATTTATACATTATCGGCGGTCCTACCACGAGAGCCAGAGCATGTTCAAGGGTTTTGTATTTATCAAATAAAGTGGTAATCACGCCAATATTTCCTTTCCATTGCAGCTGGCATTGATCCAGGGTTACTTTAACATCAATATCCTGCTTTTGCCAAGAAGGGAATTCCTTTTCAAAAATGCGGTATTCTTCGCATTTAGTACCATAGAAGAGCTGGACCTTTTTGTAAGTAGCGCGGCGATGTAGAATGCTTAAAATTACGGAACGTAAAGGGGCGAGACCAATGCCGCCGGCAATAATGAGCAAATTTTTATGTGCCAGTTTTTTCAAGGGAAAACCGCGTCCATAAGGTCCTCTCACGCCCACATAGTCGCCTTGATGCTTATGAAAGAGGGCAGAGGTGACAATACCTTTTTCCTGAACCGTGATTTGAAATTGTTTGCTGTTGTATTGGCTGGAGCAAAAGGCGAAAGGCGCTTCACCCACTTTGGGAATGGAAAGTTAGGATCAATACGATAAAGCATTGGAAAATGTGGATAAAGCCATAGATTTGAATGGCAACGTGGCAAAATACTGGGCAAACAAAGGGCTGGTGCAAATCGCCCTGCAAAAATATGCAGAAGCAGTTATA